>JAUVBO010000136.1 GCA_030591195.1 Pseudomonadota bacterium | reverse complement strand
GGACGCTACGGCAGGGGCGGGGCGATGGGCCAGGAGGGCGGGGCGCGGTCGCTCAGCAGGTGTCGCATCCCGGAGGGGAGCTCACGCAGCCGAAGAGGTTGCTGCAGCTCGTCGGGCAGTAGGAGGGGCTGCACTCTCCCTCGCGGCAGTAAAGATCGCACCCGCAGGACGTCGTGCAGTCGACGTCGCCGCAGGCGTTGTCTGCTGCGCAGTCGATGAGGCAGCGTCCGGGGCCGCAGGTGATCTTCCCCTGACAGGTGGTCGGTTCGCAGTAGACCGTACACGAGGACGACGGCCCGCACTGAATCCCGCCAGCGCAGGAGTACAAGCCGGAGCACCAGATCTTGCAGGGGTCAGGGCCACAGCTGATCAGCCCCGAGCAGGACGAGGCCGCCGTGCAGCGCACCTCGCAGGGTTGGCCGGTGGGGCAGATCACAGCACCGACGGGGTTGGTGATCACCGATGTCACAACCGCGTCGGCGAGCAGGGTGTCCGAGAAGGCGTCGAGCTTCGGGATCCCGTCATTCCCCTGGTCGCCGGACAGCGAGCTGTCGGTTGCGATGTCGCCCGGCTCGGTGCTGTCCCCGGGCCCCTCGTCCGGTGGCGTGAGGTCCAGGGGCGCGCGGTCCGGTGGTGCGCGGTCCAGGGGGGCGCCGGCTTCACGCTGGACGACGTCGGCCGGCCCATCCCGCTCCGTGGTCGTGCCCTCGTGGTGGAACAGCAGCGAGCACGCCGACAGGGCGGGGAGCAGGGCCAGCGCGAGGTCGATCCGGGGCCGGGGCATCCCGGAGACGGTAACATGTGACCTGCTGGGGGGTGGGGCCTGGAGCTACTTGCCAGCGTCGGGAGCGGCCAGCGGGGTGCCGAGCAAGACCCGGTCGCCCTCCGAGAGACCCGAGCGGACCTCGGCGTGGGTGGTCGACGACAGCCCGATCTTGACCGCGCGCTCGGCGCCGCTCTCGAGGGTCACCCGGTGCCCCTTGCCCTGTTCGCGCAGGGCGGCCAGGGGCACCAGCAGCGCCCGCTCGCGCAGGGTCGAGGCGATGTCGGCGCGGACCGATCCGCCCGGGCGAAGGCCGGGCAAGATGTCGGACAGCTCGAGCACGATCTTGATCTCCTTGAGGTTGCCGGCCGGCTCCTCGGTGCCGAAGCGCTGGTTGCGCGTGGTCGCGAAGGACTCCTTGCGGACCACCTTGCCGCCGATCGACCGCCCCGGCTGTACCGTGGCCTCGGCCGTGGCCCGGTCGCCGACCTTGAGCAGGGCCGCGTCTCGCTGCCGCACGTAGAGTACCGCGTTGAACGAGGCCAGGTCGGGCAGCTCGAGCAGCTTGTCACCAGGGCGAGTGACGCTGCCTGGCGCGACCTTGCCGCGGACCCAGTTCAGCCGCGTATAGGGGCCGTAGAGCACCCCGCTGGCCGGGGCCCGCAGCGCGGTCTTTGCCAGGTTCTGCTCGAAGCCGGCGACCTTCTCCTCGATCGCGGTGACCTTGAGCCGCTCGACCTCGAGCGCCGATCTGCGCTTCTTGGCGAACGAGCGCAGCGCCCGCCGGGCGAGGGCCAGGTCGAGCTTTGCCCGCTGGTGGTCGAGCTTGGCGCGCTCCAGATCCAGCTTGGAGATCAGGTTGACGCCGACGACCAGGTTGAGCTTCGCCCGCTGGGTCGCCATCTCGCGGCGCTTGACCTGTAGCTCGAGCTCGATCCGCTCCATGTCGAGCTGCCCGTCGACCTGCCGCAGCTGCGCCTTGGCCACCGCGAGCTTCGCCCGCTCCTCGGTCAGGTCGTCCTCGATCGGGCCCTTCTCGAAGGTCAGCACCACGTCGCCCTGCTTCACCTCCGTGCCGTCGTCGAGCACCGTCTCGACGGTGAGGTGGCTGACGCCGCTGAGGTCGGGCGTGTGGATCGCGATGCTCTTGCGCGCCTCGAGGTCGCCGTAGAAGCTGCTGGCGAAGACCAGCCGGCCCTTGGTCACCTGGGCGACCACCCGGTAGCCTTGCTGCGGTGCTCGTTTGCAGCTCGACAGCGAGCCCGCTAGCGCCAGGGAAGCTACGATTCCGAGGTGAGTACCGAAGTCACGCATGCTGCAGCGCCTCGATCGGGTTGATGTTGGCTGCCCGGAGGGCGGGCATCAGGCCGAAGATGATCCCCACCGCCACCGAGATGCCGAAGGCCAGCACCACCGAGGTCCAGGCGAAGGCCACCGGCAACCCGACCACCGCCGCCACGCCATAGGAGATCGCGAGCCCGAAGACGACGCCGATCGCGCCACCGATGAAGCAGATCATCACCGCCTCGAGCAGGAACTGGTTACGGATGTCGCGGCGCCGCGCGCCGACAGCTCTTCGCAGGCCGATCTCGCTGACGCGCTCCATGATGTTGGCCAGCATGATGTTCATCACCCCGATGCCGCCGACGATCAGCGAGATCGCGGCGATCGAGACCAGGACGATGTTGAGCAGCGCCTGGGCCTTCTTGCGCTGCTGCAAGATCTCCTCCGGCGCGATGACCTCGAAGTCCACCACGCCGCCGTGGAGCGCCCGCAGAGTCGGCTCGATCACCCGCTTGGCCGCGAGGGTCTGCTCGGTGCTCCCCACGCGGAAGGAGATCATGTCGAGCTCGTTGTAGGTCTTGGGCGGGCTCAGCTCCTCATGAGCAGTCTCGATCGGGACCAGCGCGGCCATGTCGTATTGCTCCGGATCGATCGGCAGCGCGGCATCTGGATCCCCGGCTGCGGCGCCGCGGGCCTCGAGCACCCCGACGATCTCGAAGTGAGCGTAGTCCAACCGCATCCGCTTGCCGACCGCCCGACGTGGCCCGCCGAAGGCGCGCCGGGCGAGCTCGGCGCCGATCACCGCCACCCGCCGGTACTGGCCGTGGTCCACCCCGAGCAGCCCGCGGCCGGCGGCGGTCTCGAGTCGGTGCAAACCGAGGAAGCCGCGGCTGATGCCGAAGACCTTGAGCTCGTGGCGCTGGACCCGCAGGTCGGTGACCCGGACCTCGTGGCCGGCGCGGTAGGCCACCGCCGAGGCCATCGGCAGCACGCGCCGCAGGGCGGCGACATCGGTGCGGTGCAGCCCGACGCTGTCGTTGATCACATCACCGATCTTCGCCTCCTCGACCGCCATCGCCTTGACGTGGGTCGCGTTGGCGCCCATGTCCTCGATCGCGGCGAGGATCTCGCGCTGGGCGCCCTCGCCGATCGAGCCCATGGCGATCACCGAGCCGACCCCGAAGACGATGCCGAGCAGGGTCAACAGCGTCCGCAGCCAGTTGGACCGGAACTGCGACAGGCACTGGGTCACCGCGGCGCGGAGGCCGTCGACCCAGGCGGTCAGCGAGGGGGGGCGACGCCGCGGTGCAGCAGGGAGTGAGCGGTCGCTCACGCACCACCTCCGTCGGCGGCGGCGCGGGTCCTAACCCTCACCCGAACCTCGTTGCCCGCGGTGAGGTCGGTCGCCGTCCGCTCGAACTCGGCGCGGACGACGAAGGCCTTCTCGCGGGCGTTGGGCAGGCGCGAGTCCTCGCGGAGGAAGCCGATCTCTTGCGGGAAGCGCTCGATCCTCTCGACCCGCGCCGCGTGCGCCGTGTCACCCGTGAGCGAGAGCACGTCAACCGGATCGCCAGCGTGGAGCTCCGAGAGGCGGTGCTCGGGGACGAAGAAACGGACCGCGATCCGGGCGTCGCGGGCGATCGAGAGCACCGCCATGCCGGCCTTCATCCCGTCGCCCTTGCGGATCTTACGCCGTCGCCGGCGGTTGTAGGCGTAGCGGACGACGCCGGCATGGGGTGCGCGCAGCACATAGCGCTCCTTGTAGCGGTGGTAGCGGGCGACCTCGGCGCGGGCCCGGGAGCGGGCCTGACGGTGGAAGGCGGTCACGGCGGCGGCCTCCCGGCGATAGGCGGTGATCCGCAGGTTGATCGCCTCGATCTCGAATGAGGCGATCTGGTGATCGATCTCGTAGAGGCGCAGCTGTCGCTTGCTGATCGCTGGCGCCTTGAGGGTGTTGATCCGCGCACGGTCGGCGAAGATCGCCCGCGTGCGCTGGTCAGCGAGGAGCTCCTGCGTCCGCTGCGCCGTCTGCAGCGCCCTCTTCTCGGCGGCGGCATCGGCCCGGCGGACCTTGGTGTCGATCCAGCTCTTGGCCCGCTGGTGGCGGAAGCGAAAGCGTGCCACCACCTCGTCTTTGGTCACCGCCTGGCCCTCGGCGGCGACGTCGATCAGGTGGGTGAACGAGGAGGTCGAGTGCCAGCCGCCGACGCGGAAGACGTTCTGCGGCGCGCGAAGGGTCGTCGACGCCCGGGCGACGATCCGACCGTGGAGCAGCGGAGCCTCTTGGCGGGCGGGCGCCTGGCGCACCGCGAGGGTCTGCTGTTCGCCACAGCCCACCGCCAGCAGGGCGCAGGTGGCGAGCGGGGCGACCAGCGTGGCGAACGCACGCAGGGCCCGCGGCTGCAGCGAGCTAGCTTGCG
The DNA here is from genome assembly GCA_030591195.1 of Pseudomonadota bacterium. Next base: position 2,422 of record JAUVBO010000136.1, on the reverse strand, counting down.
ACGCGGCCATCGGCGACCTCCACCAGGCGCTTGGCCGCGGCTCCGATTTCTGGATCGTGGGTCACGATCACCACGGTGATGCCCAGCTCGTCGTGCAGGCTGTCGAACAGGGCGAGGATCCTCGCGCTGGCCTTCGAGTCGAGGTTTCCCGTCGGCTCGTCGGCCAGCAGCAGGGAGGGGTGGTTGACCAGCGCCCGGGCGATGGCCACTCGCTGGCGCTCGCCGCCCGACAGCTGGTGGGGCCGGTGCTCGAGGCGGTGACCGAGGCCGATGCGCTCGAGCAGCGCGGTGGCCCGCTCGCGGCGTTGGGGCGGCGGGACCTGCTGGTAGGTCAGCGGCAGCGCGACGTTGTCTGTCACCGAGAGGCCGCGCAGCAGGTGAAACGACTGAAAGACGAAGCCGATGGTCCGGCCGCGGACCACCGACAGCTCGTCGTCGTCGAGGGCGTCGATGGGGTGGCCGTCGAGGCGGTAGCTGCCGCCGGTGGGCTGGTCGAGGCAGCCGAGGACGTTGAGCAGGGTCGACTTCCCCGCGCCCGAGCGCCCCATGATCGCCACCTGCTCGCCGTGCTCGATCACCAGGTCGATGCCCCGCAGCACCGGGACCTCCAGCTCGCCGCTGCGGAAGGTCTTCTCCACGCCCCGGAGCTCGATCAGCGGGCCGCCGGGGTGGCTCCCCTCGATCACGAGCGACGCTCCGTGCCGCGGCCGAGGGAGATCCCCAGCGCCTCGTGCAGTCGGCCCTGGCTGCGCAGCAACCTGCTTCGCAGGCTCCAGGTGTTCGCCTGGTCGCGGCGCAGCGAGATCCGTGACCCGTCGAGCTCGCGCTGGAAGCGGACCACGTCGGCCAGCGTCGAGATGCCGCGCTTGTACTTCTCGAGCTCCGCGTCGAGCTTGAGCTCGCCGAGGCGTACCCGGCGCTGGGCGAGCTCGAGCCGCTTGACCTGGGCCTCGAGCCTGGTCAACAGGTCGGCGACCTCGAAGCGGACCGTCGCCTCGCGGTCCTGGAGCCGGAGCAGCTCCCGACGAACCGCCAGGCGGGCCCGTGCCTTGCTGGCGCGGTTGGCCCGCCAGCTGAGGGGGATGCTGAAGCTCAGGCCGACCTGGGCGTCGACGCGCCTGGCCTCGCCGATCGCGGACCACGCGTCGCGGTAGCTGTCGTCGAGCCCGTTGAGCTTGAGGCTCGCGCCGAGGTCCAGCGACGGCAGGGCCTGGTTGCGGGCGAAGGCCAGCTGAACCTGGCTGCGCTGGAGCCGCAAGCGATCGGCCACCAAGCCCGGGTTTCGCCGCAGGGCAGCGCGGGTGATCGCATCGCGCCGCGGCAGCCTCGCGTCGAGTCGCTCGAGGCGGTCGGTGGCCTCGAGGGGCGAGTCGGGCGCCACGTCGAGCAGCCGGGCCAGCCGCCGGCGGGCGAGCGTGAGGTTCTCGCTCGCCTTGAGCAGCTCCTGCTCGAAGAAGACCTGATTCTCCTCGACGACGTAGATCTCCACTTCGGGGACGATGCCCCGGCGGATGTTCTCCTTGGTGTCGTCGTACTGGCCCCGGGCGCGGTCGCGGGAGCGGGTCTTGATCGCCACGTCGGCCTGGGCCAGCGCCAGCTGCCAATAGGCGCCCTCGACGTCGACCAAGAGGGCGGCGAGCTGATCGATGAAGATCGTCTGCTGGATCCGCTGGTCGAGCTCCGCTTCGAGCAGCGGGGTCGACGCGCCCGCGCGCCAGGCGCCCTTGAGCAGCGGCTGGGTCAGCGATGCTTGAAGCGCGCCGCTGTGCTGGTCGCCGCTGGCCGTGCCGCTCGCGCCGCCTTGGGGGCCGAGCCGCTGGTCGATGTCGAGCGCTGCCGCGAGCTGGGTGCCGATCGTCGAGGTCCAGTGCACCCCGGTGCCGTAGGTCAGTCGTCGCTGGCGGTCGCCGGGCGTCGTGGTGCCGGGGGCATCGTCGGCGAGGTCGGCGCTGACCGTCAACATCGGGATGTAGTCCATCCGGCGGGCGTCGGGCAGCAGCGCCTGGCGGGCACGCTCGGCGCGGTGGGCGAGCAGGGCGAGGTTGCGCGTGGCGCCCAGCTCCACCGCCCGGGCGCGGGTCAGCTTGCCGACCTTCGGGCGCGCCGGAGTGGCCCCGGCGGCGGAGGAGAAGCCGAAAACAAGGAGCGCGAGCGCGGCGGTCGGAGCGTGTGCTGTCATGGGGTATGCCTTCGACTCGTCGTATTACCCGCGTCGGGGGTGGTTTTGTTCCCCACCAGTCACTGTGATTTGTGGGACAGACGGAGAGCGATCGGTCGACCGCCCAAGTATTGGGGGGCACGCTTGGGACACCCGCTAGACCGGTTCCAGGTTGAAGCGATGGGTTGATCGCGCAGGATGGCGCCCGCGAGGCAAGGCGCGACGACGAAGTAATACCAGAGGTATTTCGAGGAGGAGCTACGC
>JAUVBO010000134.1 GCA_030591195.1 Pseudomonadota bacterium | reverse complement strand
GTCAGAATCAGCAGCAGGCGACGCGTCCGCACGGGGTGACGCGAGATCACCGCTCACACTCGAACCGCGCCACCAGATCGACGAAGGCGTTGAGCTGGTCCGTACCGGCGTAGTCAGGTGAGCTGGCGTCGGCGAAGAGCAGCGTGCAGTTGATGTGGCCCGAGTAGCGCGTCGTGGCGCCTGCCTCTTGCTCCTCGGTCGTGAGATCGCAGCGGGTGTTGTAGACCTCGTCCTGGTCGCTGCGCAGATGTTGGAAGAACCTGTACTTGAACCCGCCGCCGAGGGTCAGGTCGACCACGTGCTGGGGCTTGTCGATGCCGTACTCGAGGGCCATCGCGCCGGGCTTGTAGTCCTTGATCACCAGGCGCAGCCCGTTGCCGCTGGCCGGATCCTGCCCCTCGTACTCGAGCTCCTCGAAGCTGCGCTTGAACAGGCACTTGACGTCCACGTCCTCGGGCGCGAGCGAGAAGGTCGTGCGCTGGGCACCCGCGATCTGGACGAACGGCCCCTGCTGGTCGGGCGGCTTCTGACCGCCGCTGTCGCCACCGCAACCGGCGACGAGGGCCAGCGACGCGAGCAGGGGCACCGCCGAGAGAATAACCGCACGCGATCCACGTCCATTGTACGTAAGAGGGAGCGTGGAGCTGCTCGGTGACGTTCGACACATCGCGGGGATCTTCCTCGGCGAAACGACGGCTGGAGCAGTTGTTTCCCACAAAGCGGTCTATTATTCAAGTTGACGGCTGTGAGCGCGCGCGCAGAACAATCCCCGACCCCGCTTCCGGCCCGCTTCGCGGGCTACCGGATACCGCGATTCGTCGTGGTCTCGGCGGTGGTCCATCTGGCAGCCGCCGGGGCCCTTGGCGTCTTTGGCGATCCGGCTTGGAGACCGAAGCTGGAGATCACCTGGCTCGACCTCGACAACCGGCTCGGCGCGCCTCAGGCGCCGACGGCGCCACAGCCCAAGCCTCCGGAGCCGCCGCAGGAGAAGGCGGCCACGCCGGCGAAGAAGAAGGCCGCCAAGGCCCCCGCGCGACCGAAGAAGAAGAAGGCGAAGAGGGCCAAGAAGAAGACCGCGAAGACGAGGAAGGCCGCCACCGCGCCGTTCTCCACGCGCAAGGTGGCGCTGAGCAAGATGGCGCCTGGCAACGCGGCGTTGATGCTGCTGTTGCGGATGGATCGCATCCGCCGCTCGCGCCACGCGGACGCCGTCAGGCGGCTGCTCGAGGTCTTCTACGACTTCAAGACCCTGCTCTGGTCGCCGAAGCTCGACGTGGTTCGCGACTTCGACGCGGTGCTGATCGCCACGCCGAACCCCTACCGCGTGACCGAGACGTTCCTCGCGCTCCGCCACCGGATGTCGGAGCGGCGCCTGCGGGCGGTGCTCGAGGAGTCGGTGCGGATCGCCGACAAGCGAATGCGCTGGCGACGCGGGCCGGCGGGCCTCCGCGGCACGATCCCGTCGCCACCCAAGCTGGCCCACGACCGCCGGCGGGTGATCGTCCGCCCGGGCCTGGCGCTGCTGACCACGCCGGAGCACGAGGGGCTGCTGCTCGCCCGCCAGCCCAGCCCGGACCCCAAGGACCGCCAGGCGGAGCAGCCAACCCTCCTCGACGCGCTGCAGCAGATGGAGCTCGAGGGTGGCGGCGACGATCGCCAGCGCCGTCGGCGGCAGCGCGGCAAGCGCCCCGGGCTGTTGCTGCAGGTGATCAACCTTCCGCGCCTGGTACGCCTGCCGCGAGACATCCCGGCCCCATCGAACCTCCAGGTGACCATCCCGGCGCTCGAGTCAGCCCTGGTCGAGGCGGTGCTGAGCTTCGCCGACGACCGCGAGGCCAAGCGCTTCCTGGTCGCGATCAAGCCCCGACTTCGCCGAGCGCGGGCCTCGATTCTGCTCCGCTTGATGGGCCTCGGCCGGATGCTCGACCGCCTGCGCCTGACCCGCGCCGGCAGTCAGGTCGAGGCCCGGGTCCGGCTCAGCGGCGACGAGGTCCGCGACCTGCTCGACCTGTTCCGCTCGGCGATCCCCCAGGTCTACGTGCCGGGCATGCCCCCCCGGACCGCGCCCCCCCGAACCACGCCCCCCGATGCCGGCCTCGCTGCCAAGCCCGGGACGGACGCGGGCGGGGCGGTCGACACCGACGCCGGGACGGGCGACGGCGGCAGGATCACCGACAGCGTGAGGCCCCCCGCCGACGCGGGCTCCGCGCCGGCAGCGGATGTCCGGGCTACCCCGCCAGCTGCGCGACGATCTGTCGCGCGGCCTTGACCGGATCGGCGGCGTCGCGGATCGGTCGTCCGACGACGATCAGGTCAGCGCCGGCCTCCCGCGCCGCCCGGGGCGTGACCACGCGGGCCTGGTCCCCGGCGGCCACGCCGGCCGGGCGAACCCCGGGCGTGACGATCAGGAAGCGCGCCGGCCCCACCGCCGCACGCACCGCCGCCGCCTCGCGGCCGGAGCAGACCACCCCGCGGCAGCCGGCATCGCGTGCCATCAGCGCCCGCTCGACCACCAGCGCCTCGGGCGTGCGGCCGCCGGTGAGCCCGGCCACCTCCTCGGACGAGAGGCTGGTCAGCACGGTCACCGCCAGGACACCGAGCTCGGGAGCAGCATCGACCGCCTGACGCAAGGCCCCGGGTTGCTCGGCGTGAACCGTTACCAGCTTCGCGCCGAGGGCGGCGGCCGCCGCGGCGGCTCGTCCCACGGTGGCCGGAATGTCGTGGAGCTTGAGGTCGAGGAAGATCCGTGCCCGCCTCGCCAGCTGCCGCACGAGGTCCGGGCCCTCGCCAATGAACAGCTCGAGGCCGATCTTGAGCCAGCCCACCTCGGGTCCGACGAGATCGGCCAGCCCGAGCGCCTCCTGGCGGCTGGGAACGTCGAGGGCGAAGATCAGTCGTTCCTTCGGATCCACTGCAACCTCCAGCATGACGCGCCGCGCCAATCAGCCCGACGCCCCAATAATACCGCACCGATGAACGATACCATTGCCGAGACGGGGCGTGGTCCGTATCATGCCCCCCTTCGTGACGTAAGCAATGCACTCGCCTCGAAATGGGGCGGAATGTCAGTTCAGGAAAACGCGTTTAGACCTACGACATCTGTCCTAGAGAAAAATGCCGGAAGGAGAGCTTGAGATGTATCGCCTAGCACGTATCACTACGGTCCTTTTCTTCGCCACCATCATCGCCGTCGGCTGCAGCAGTGACAGCGGCACCAACGACGATGGCGGGGTCACGCCGACGCCGGACCAGGGCACCACCCCGACACCGGACCAGGGCACCACCCCCACGCCGGACAAGGGCCCGACCCAGCCCGAGCCAACCGAGACGCTCCTGATGACCGTGGCCAACACGATGACCCTGCCGTCCAAGGCCGGCGAGTACGCCCTCGACCTCGACGGCAGCGGCCCGAAGAACCAGTTCGGCTCGCTGCTCGCGGCGATGAAGAGCTTCAACCTCGACATGCAGCCCGAGCTCGACAAGGCCCTCGAGGATGGCGCGGTCCTGATCCTGATGGAGGTCAAGGGCAAGGACCTAACGGACGACACCAACGTGCTGGTCCAAGCCCACACGGGCGAGGACACCGATGGCGACGCCACGAACAACTTCAGCGGCTCGGCCGAGCTGAAGATCGCGGCCAGCAGCTCCAAGGACGCCAAGCTGCCGGGCACCATCGCTGGCGGCAAGATCAACGCCGGCCCCGGATCGCTGGTGATTCCGATGCCGATCGGCGACACCCCGCTGCTGGTGCCGATCCAGGCCGCCAGGCTCGAGGGCGAGATCTCGGCCGACGGCATGGCCAACGGCGTGCTCGCGGGCGCGATCTCGAAGGCTGACCTCGACGCCAAGGTGCTGCCGTCCGTCGTCGAGCTGGTCAACGGCATGCTCACCAACCCCGACGTCACCCAGGAGACCAAGGACATGGTGCTGCAGGTGCTCGACGCCGACAAGAACGGCACGATCGACATCGCTGACATGCAGGGCGGCCTGATCGGCCAGGCGCTGGCGCCGGACATCGACACCGACGGCGACGGCACCGCCGACGCCCTGTCGATCGGCATCGGCTTCACCACCGTCACGGCGGTGCTCAAGTAATCTTAGGGGTGGCCTGTCCCAGGCCACCCGCCGTCGAAGCTCTCCATCGAATCGCGGGCGGAGAGCAAGAGCTCCCCCCACATCACCCCGTCGACCAGCACTCATTCCTTGGTGCTCACTTGCCGTTCGACCGATACTGGGCGGATGGAGAACTTCGCCCTGATCGGCGCCGCGGGTTTCGTGGCGCCCCGGCACCTGCGCGCGATCCAGGACACCGGGTGCCGCCTCGTCGCCGCCGTCGACCCTCACGACTCGGTGGGCGTGCTCGACCGCTTCTTCCCTGACGCGCGCTTCTTCACCGAGATCGAGCGCTTCGACCGCTTCTGCGAGAAGCAGCGGCGGGCCGACAGCGAGCACCGCATCGGCTACATCAGCGTCTGCAGCCCGAACTACCTGCACGACGCCCACGTCCGGCTCGCCTTGCGCGTCCGCGCCAACGCGATCTGTGAAAAGCCGCTGGTGATCAACCCGTGGAACCTCGACCAGCTCGCCGAGCTCGAGCAAGAGTACGGGCGCCGGGTCTACACCGTGCTGCAGCTGCGGCTGCTGCCCTCGCTGATCGCGCTGAAGAAGAAGCTCGACGACGAGCGGCCCGACCGCCCCCACGACGTGGTGGTGACCTACCTCACCCGGCGCGGCCCCTGGTATCAGGTCTCGTGGAAGGGCTCGGAGGCCAAGTCGGGCGGCGTGGCGATGAACATCGGCGTGCACATCTTCGACCTGCTGACCTGGCTCTTCGGCCGCGTCGAGCAGACCACCGTCCACCTGGCCCAGGAGGACAAGATGGCCGGCGCCCTGGCCCTCGAGCGGGCCCGCGTGCGCTGGTTCCTCTCGGTGGACGGCCGCGACCTGCCCGAGGCGGCCCTGGCGGCCGGGCGCTTCGCCCACCGCGAGATCACCATCGACGGCGAGCCGGTCGATCTGACCAGCGGCTTCGAGGACCTCCACACCCGGATGTACCAGGAGACCCTCGCTGGCCGCGGCTTCAGCGTCACCGACGCCCGCGACTCGATCGCCCTGGTCCACGCGATCCGCACCTGCCGCGTCACCGGCGGCACCGACCAGCACCCTGCCCTCCGTCGCTGAACCAGAGGAGCCAGCAATGCCTGCCGTGGGGATTACAGATCAGCTCTCGATCGGACCCGGCCAACCGTTGACGATCATCGCCGGACCGTGCGTCGTCGAGGACTACGACTCGGCCGCCCGGCACGCGCAGCGGATCCAGCAGATCTGCCAAGAGCACGGGCTGCCCCTGATCTACAAGTCATCCTTCGACAAGGCCAACCGGACGTCGGTCGAGGCCTACCGGGGCCCGGGCCTCGAGGAGGGCCTGCGGATCCTTCAGCGGGTCAAGGAGCAGGTCGGTGCGCCGCTGCTCACCGATGTTCACCTCCCCCAGCAGGCGGCGCTCGCGGCCGAGGTGGTCGACGTGCTGCAGGTCCCGGCCTTCCTCTGTCGCCAGACGGACCTGCTGCAGGCCGCCGCGGACACCGGACTCCCGGTCAACGTCAAGAAGGGACAGTTTCTCGCTCCCCAGGATGTCGCGCCGATCGTCGCCAAGCTGGAGCGGTTCGGCTGCAGCGGCGCGATGATCACCGAGCGCGGGTCGTCGTTTGGCTACAACCGGCTGGTGGTCGACTTCTGCGGCCTCCAGGAGCTGCGCTCACTCGGGGTCCCGCTGGTCTTCGACGCGACGCACAGCGTCCAGCGACCGGGCGGACTGGGCGACCGCACCGGCGGCAATCGCGACTACGTCCCGGCCCTGGCCCGCGCCGCCGTCAGCGTCGGCGTCGACGCCGTGTTCATCGAGGTCCATGAGGAGCCAGACGCGGCACCGTGCGACGGCCCGAACATGCTCGCGCTCGACGACCTCTCGGCGTTGCTGGGCGCGCTGCGGCGCCTGCACGAGATCCAGTCGGAGCAGGTGTAGCCGCGCGATCCAACAGGTCAGCCGCCCTCCAGGTCAGCCGTCCGCCAGGTCAGCCGCCCTCGCGCCGGATCTTTCGCACAGCGAGTGGCGGCTCTGGCTCGGAGTGTCAACTTAGAGGGTGAGACGATTCATACACCCCGCCAAAGTTACACTTCCTGTCACGTATGTCCGATGGATGGGACATCTCCCCGCCTAACTTGACGGAAACACCCCTCCCGGGGCGCCAGGGCGTAACTTTAGGAGGTGGGACGATTCATGTCCCCCGCCAACGTTACATCTCGCGTCCCGCGGAGCGTGGGCTCGGGCGGTTGCTTCGAGTCGCCCCCCCCCCCGCCACCGTCCTGGCGGACGATTCGAGCGAAGATCCCGTCGAGACAGGCCGTCCTGTCAGCGCAGCCACCCCTGGGGCGCTAGTCCTGCTGCGCGGACCTGCGCCGTCGTGAAACAAAGACCACCCCACCCCAGAGCAGCCACGCGAGGGCTGAGACCAGCAGGCCGGTCTGCAGGCCGGGGGTGCGGTAGGCGAAGCGCACCAGGTGCGGGCCCCGAGCGATCGCCACCGCCCGGGCGGCGACATCGGCCCGCTCGATCGGCACCGGACGCCCGTCGAGCGTGGCGCTCCAGCCGGCGGCCCACTGGTCGAGCAGCACCGCGTAGCCGCGCCGGGGTGCGTCGCAGCGCAGCTCGACCTGCTCGGGCGACCGGTAGCGAACCTTGCACGGGACGATCTTCCCGGCGGTGCCGGTGCCGTCCGGGGCGCCAGCGCCATGACCGGTGAGGCGGACGGTGGCGAGGTCACCCGCGCCGGGGGCGTAGAGCTCACCGAGCACCGCCTGATCGGTGGGCAGCCACTTCCAGCTGTCGGTGAAGAAGCCGCGAGGCCGGGCGCGCCCGTTGCG
>JAUVBO010000566.1 GCA_030591195.1 Pseudomonadota bacterium | reverse complement strand
GGTCAGCACTTCCACCGGCTCGAGCTGAGGCCGCGAGATCTGGTGACGATGGCGGTGCTGGCGGTGGGGCTGCTCGGGCTGATGCGCGGCGCCCTGGCGCTGGCGGGCCCGGCGCCCGGGCAGTTGTCGGTGGTGCCATACCTGCTGCCGATCGCGGCGGGGCCGATGCTGGTCCGGCTGCTGATCAGCGCCGAGGCCGCCGCGCTCTTCGCCGTGGTCATCGCCTCGCTCTGCGGGCTGATGTTCGAGCGCAGCGGCAACCTCGGGCTGATGGTCTACTACCTGTTGGCCGGGCTGGTCGGCGCCGCCGGGATGGCCAAGGTCCAGTCGCGCAGCACCGTGCTGCGGGCGGGCCTGTTCGCTGGCGGCGTCGGGGCGCTGGTTGCCCTCTGCCTGGCGTTGATCGGTGTCAACCTCGAGATCGGCCAGCTGATGTACGTCGTGCTGGCGGCCCTCGTCGGCGGGCTCTGTGCCTCGTTCGTCACCCTCGCGCTGCTGCCGGCGCTCGAGTGGCTCTTTGCCTACACCACCGACGTCAGCTTGCTCGAGCTGGCCAACCTCAACCACCCGCTGTTGCGGGACCTGATGATCCGCGCGCCGGGCACCTACCACCACAGCATGGTGGTCGGGAACCTGTCCCAGGCCGCGAGCGAGGCCATCGGCGGCAATCCGCTGTCGGCCCACGTGGCGGCCAACTTCCACGACGTCGGCAAGGTGAAGAACGCCCCCTACTTCGCCGAGAACTTCAAGGGAGGCGACAACCCGCACAACCGGCTCAAGCCGTCGATGAGCGGGTTGATCATCCGCAATCACCTCAAGCACACGCTCGAGATGCTGCGCGAGCACGGCCTGCCCGAGCCGATCATCGAGATCGCGACCCAGCACCACGGCACCTCGTTGATCGAGTTCTTCTTCCACAAGGCGAAGAAGGATGCCGAGGAGGGCGACGAGGTTCGCGAGGAGGACTATCGCTACCCGGGCCTCAAGCCCCAGACGCGTGAGGCGGGGGTGCTGATGCTCGCCGACGGCGTCGAGGCCGCGGCCCGGAGCCTCGCCGAGCCGACCGAGGATCGGCTGCGGGCGGTGGTCCAGCGGGTGATCAACGCCAAGTTCGCCGATGGTCAGCTGGTCCACTGCGACCTGACCCTGCGCGACCTGCACCTGATCGCCAAGGCGTTCCTGCAGGTCTTGCGCGGCATCTACCACCAGCGCCCGACGTACCCCTGGCAGCGGGACAGCAAGGAGCACAGCAAGGATCAGACCCGGCGGGACACGGCCGGCCGGCGGGATGGGTCCAAGCGCGGCGAGCAGCCGCCGGGCAACGAGGCGCGTGACGGTGAGCAGGCGGAGGCCGCTGCGGCCGACCAGGGCGACCGGAAGACCAATGGCAAGGAAAAGCGCCAAGACGGCACGGACAAGCGGACCAACCAGCAGCGGTCCAAGTCGCAGAAGGACGGTGGCGCCGACGACGCTGGCGGCAAGTCGCGCGGCAAGCGGGGGCAGAAGCGAGCCGCGGCGGCCCGGGCTGACGCTGAGCATCAGGGTGGAGGGGAGGGCGCGTCCGCTGCTGAGTCGGACGGCACGGATGAGGTTGCGTCGGAGGGCGGTCCGGATATTAAGCGTCTCGGCCTTAACTGACGCCGAGTGGTCGATCCTGCTGACGGATGACGAGCAGGTCCGCCAGCTCAACCAGCAGTATCGCCGCACGGACCGCACGACCGACGTGCTCTCGTTCGCGCTGGCCGACGAGCGTCAGCCCTACCTGCTCGGTGACGTGGTGATCTCCGTCGAGCAGGCGGCCCGACAGGCGGAGGGCGGCGAGGTGGAGGCCGAGATCGTGCGGCTGCTGGTTCACGGCCTCTGCCACCTCTGCGGCCACGACCACGGCCAGGCCGCCGAGCGGCGGCAGATGCTTGGTGCCGAGCAGCGCCTGCTCGAGCCCTTCGGGTTGGCGTCGATGCTGTGATTCACCCCGTCCGGCTGATAGGATGGCGGCCAAGTCGGTCCGTGAGCCGGCATTCGAAGGGAGACCGAGATGATCCTGCGTCGAACGACCGCGGCGCTCCTGGCGCTGGCCTTCGCCCTGCCGCTGGGGGCTGGCTGCGCGCGACAGCAGTTCAAGTTCGAGAACCTCGAGCACCGCGACAAGCTGCGCTTCGCCGCCTGCCGCACCGACGTCAAGCGCCACCTCTGCCCGGACGACCCGGACTGTGACGTCAAGGCCGCCAGGGCCTACGCCGATGAGCGCGCTGACGCTCGTCTGCAGTGGCTGATCGACCACGAGTGCCCACGGCAAAAGCTGCTGCACGCCGACAAGCGGGCCGAGGAGAAGGAGCGCAAGCGGATCGGCATGCCGCCGGCCCCCTGAGGAGGGCCGACGGGTGGTCGGCGCGCAGCTCCGTTGACGCGTCCGAGGCTCAGTTGATCTGGACGCACTGGCCGTTCTGGCACTCGTGGGACCAAACTCCGGTGTAACCGGTGCCCGAGACGTACTGCTCCTTCGAGGTGCACTCGCAGCCGGTCTTTCCGATCCCGTCGCAGTTTAGGTTGCGCGTATGTGAGGTGCTCGAGCAGGTCTTGCACTGGCCGGGGAGGGTGGGGCCGTCCTTGTGGTAGCACCACTGGGTCACGTCGCTGCCGCAGTCGAAGGCGACCTCCCGGTCGCAGACCGGGTCGGTGCAGCGGTCGTTGTCACAGCCGGTCTCGCACTCGCAGCCGCCGGTGCGGTCGCAGTTGAACCGGCCGTTGGCGCAGGGCACGCAGCTGCCGCTGCCGCACCACATCGCCTGGTCGCCGCCGCAGACGTTCTCCTGGTAATACTCGCACTCCTTGGTGCTGGCCTGACAGACGCCCCCGGAGCAGAGACCGCTCGGGCAGCTGTTGCCGCAGAAGCCGCAGTTCTTCGGGTCGGTCTGGACGTTGACGCACCTGTCGTCGCACTCCAGCCTGCCATCGTCGCAGCCGCCGCCGCCCACGGCTGCGTCGCCTGCTGGCTGAGGGGTAACGGCGCCTCCATCAGCGACGGGGTATCCCGCCTGGCCCGGTTGCCCCGGCACGTAGGCGTCGTAGCCGTAGCTTCCCCCGGGGCCCGGCGTCGTGCCCGGTGGGTAGGTTCCGGGGCCAGTGGACGTGTCGGCGGTGGAGCAGGCGCCCAGCAACAGCGCGGCGAGCAGGCAGATCGGTGTCCTCGATATGGGCATCATGGTCCTCCGGGAGCGCTGTGGTTGATTTGCTGAGCAACCGGCCTTTGGTTGCGCGATGTGGTTTTGCAAGCAGCAGGCCAAAGGCGCAGATCGGCGCCGGTCCGGCCTAGCTCCCGGAAATGGCACGGATCAGCCCCGACGGGGACTCAACGGTGCCGCCGGCGGGGGCTCTCGATGCAAACGCCTGTGTGCTGGAACCGCTGTAAATGGGCATTTCGACTCCCACCCCGGCGAGGGCGCGTGTAGTACCATTTGTCGTCGATGGGCAGCGCGCCACAGCAATCAGGCTTGCCCGACTCCTCAGGGCAGAAGGGGACGCCGCAGCCCACCTCTGCTCCGCCCGCTGCGCCGCGAGCGCAGCCCCAGGCGGTCGATGTGCTGCTGGTGCACGCGCTGCTCCTGGCGCTGGTCCTGGCCAGCAGTCGGATCGCGATCTTCTGCTGGCTGTCGCCATTCGCTCGCGACTGGACCTATGTCGCTGGGGTCCTCCAGGGCTACGGGATCGCGCTCTTGTGGGGGATCGGCGCCGGTCTGCCGCTGATGTGCGGCCCCCACCGCTGGTGGACCAGGGGCGCCACGGTGACGCTGTCGCTGCTGGTCGTGGTCGCCACGGCCGCCGGCGCCCACTACCACGCGGTGTTCAACCGCCTGCCGACCACCGCCACGCTGAGCTACCTCGGCGACCTCGCGGCGCTGAGCAGCTCGGTGGCGGCGCGAGTCTCCCCGTGGTGGCTCGCCTTGACGGTGCTGGCCGTGGCGTCAGTCGCCTGGGCCG
>JAUVBO010000742.1 GCA_030591195.1 Pseudomonadota bacterium | reverse complement strand
CCTTGACGTCGAAGTAGGTCGAGGCGGCCAGGCGCTGGTAGCCGTGGTAGCCGCCGAAGACCGTGCCGGCGATGGCGACGAGCAGCAGGGTCACCTTGCCGCCCAGCTGCACCAGGGCCCCGGCCCTGCGCCCGATGGCGCGCCAGTCCCGCGGCGGGCGCGCTGCGGCTGCCGCGGGTGGGGTAGCCGCGCTAGCTCCGGGCGCCCGCGGCCTCTTCGAAGCGGCGGTGGGCTCGGCCTTGATCCGGCGGTTACTCGGGGAGCGGAGGCGACGCAGCAACCCGGTGGATCGTTCCACGCGCTTGCGCCGGTTGGTCGTCCGCGCCCTCACGAGGCCACCGCCTCTTCGACGATGCGCTCGACGAGCTCGCCGTAGCTGATCCCGACGTGCGCCGCAATCTTCGGCACCAGGCTGTGACTCGTGAGCCCGGGGAGGGTGTTGACCTCGAGCAGCGTCGGCTCGCTCTCGCCGTCCCAGCGGAAGTCGATCCGGGTTGCGCCGCCACACTCGAGCAGGCGGTGAGCTGCGACGGCGTGCTCGCACATCCGCTGCGCGACCTGCTGCGGGAGCTCGGGGGCGACGACGTACTCGGTGTCGTCGCGCTCGTACTTGGCCGCGTAGTCGTAGAACCCCTCGGCTACCCGGACCTCGATGGTGCCGAGGCAGCGGGCGGCCGAGCCGTGGCCGAAGACGGCCACCGACAGCTCGCGGCCCGGCACGTACTTCTCGGCGATCAGCCCCTCGCCCTGGTTGTCGGCGATCAACTGGGCCAAGGTCTCGGCGTCGTCAACCATTTGCACGCCGACGCTGCTGCCTTCGGTCCTCGGCTTGATGACCAGCGGAGGCTCGACGACGCTGGCGGCGGCCGGGTAGGCCCAGGCCGGGGTGGGTAGGCCGGCGACCGTGAACAGCCGCTTGCTGACCACCTTGTCCATCGCCATCGCAGAGGCGAGCACGCCCGAGCCGGTGTAGGGAATGTCGAGGATCTCGAGCAGGCCCTGGAGGCAGCCGTCTTCGCCCTGGCCGCCGTGAAGCGCGATGAAGGCCAGCTCCACCGCGTCCTCCCGCACCCGGGCGCAGATGTCACGGTCGACGTCGATAGCGACCACCGAGCTGAAGCCTCGTTCCTTCAGCGCGTTGAGGACGGCTTCGCCGGTTTCGAGGGACACGGCGCGCTCGGCCGACTGGCCACCAAGCAGGACGCCGATCCGCTTCGATTTCAGGCTGTTGCCGCTCATGGATCCTCGGGAGGGTCACAGAACTTGATCCGGTACTGCCGATGGTCCAGTAAGGCCAGCCCCCTGCTGCCCGGGCAACTTTTTCACCAACTTTTTCATAGTCTTTTTAGATTGATAGCGACATTTGCCTACCCCTCCGCACATGTGAGACCGCACCGGGCGAACGAAACAGGACCAAACGGTGGCTTTATTGGTGGAGGGATGGTGTTTTGCTAGCGGGACGAGGGAGCGGAACAGAGGGAGTCGAGAAGGCGCTGGCCGGCGCGCCAGATGTTGCCGGCGCCGAGGGTCACGACGAGGTCGCCGTCGCGGGTGGTCGCCGTGAGCTGTTCGTGCAAGGCGTCGAAGCCGTCGCAGTAGGTCACGTCGCGGTGGCCGTGGGTCCGCATCGCCGCGGCCATGGTCTCGCCGCTGATCCCCTCGATCGGCGCCTCACCGGCGGCGTAGACCGGCGCCACCAGCACCTGGTCCGCGTCGTAGAAGGCGGTGGCGAACTGCTCGAACTGGTCGCGGGACCGGGTGTAGCGGTGGGGCTGGAAGACCGCGATCAGCCGCCGGGAGAATCCCTCACGTGCACCGCCCAGGGTGGCCTTGATCTCGGTTGGGTGGTGGCCGTAGTCGTCGACCACCATCACGCCGGCGGCCTCGCCTCGCACGGTGAACCGGCGCTGGATACCCTCGAACTCCTCGAGCGCCTCGTGGGTCACCCGGTGCGGGATCTCGAGCTCGTCGGCGACGACGATCGCCGCCAGCGCGTTGAGCGCGTTGTGGCGGCCGACCATGCTCAGCCGGATGGGATCGCCGACCTCACCCCGGCGCACCGGGCGGAAGGAGGTGGTCAGGCCGTCGACCTGCACCTCGGTCAGGCTGTAGTCCGCCTGGGACGTGGATCCGTAGGTTCGGTAACGTTTCTCGACCCGAGGGATCACGCTCTGCACGTTATGGCAGTCCAGGCAGAGGATCGAAAGTCCGTAGAACGGCACCTTGTTGACGAATGAGAGGAAGGCCTCCTTCAGCGTCTCGAGGTCGCCGAAGTGCTCCATGTGCTCGGGGTCGATGTTGGTCACGACCGCGAGAGTCGGCGTGAGCTTGAGGAACGATCCGTCGCTCTCGTCAGCCTCGGCGATGAGGTAATCGCCCTGGCCAAGGCGCGCGTTGGTGCCCAGGGAGTTGACCTTGCCGCCGATGACGATCGTCGGGTCGATGCCGGCCCGATCGGCGATGGCAGCGACCATCGAGGTGGTGGATGTCTTGCCGTGGGAGCCGGCCACGGCGATGCCGTGCTTGAGTCGCATCAGCTCGCCGAGCATCTCGGCTCGCGGGATCACCGGGATCGCCCGCCGGATCGCCGCCGCGACCTCCGGGTTGTCGCGGGTGACGGCGCTCGAGATCACCACCACATCGGCCTGCTGTAGGTTCGCCCCGTCGTGGCCGACGAAGATCGTGCCGCCAAGATCCGCCAGCCGGCGGGTGGTGTCGCTCTGCCGGAGGTCCGACCCGCTGACCTGATAGCCGAGGTTGAGCAGCACCTCGGCGATGCCGCTCATGCCGATCCCGCCGATGCCGACGAAGTGAACGCGATAGGGCCTACCCTTGAACGGCTTCATCCGCCCATCATCCGCCACCCAGCGGTCGGCGCCCATAAAAGCTAGCGGCGGGCGACCTCGCGCAGCAGGTCGACGATGGCGTGGGCTGCCTCGGGGTGGGCGGTGGTGCGCATCGCCACCCGCATCATCGACAGCTGCGCGGGGTCACCGAGGAGCTCGAGCAACGCGGCGGCCAGCCGCTCGGCGTCGAGGTCGTCCTGCCGGATCATCCGCGCCGCGCCGGCAGCGACCAGCGCCTCGGCGTTCTTCGCCTGATGATCGTCGGCGGCGAACGGATAGGGCACGAGCAGGGCCGGCAGGCCGGCGACGGCGAGCTCGGCGAGGGTCGTGGCGCCGCTGCGGCCCACCACCAGGTCCGCTTCGGCGTAGGCGGCGGCCATGTCGTCGATGAAGGGCACCGCGCGGGCCGCGGGCATCGCCGCGTAGCGCTCGTCGAGCGCCCCGTGGT
>JAUVBO010000173.1 GCA_030591195.1 Pseudomonadota bacterium | reverse complement strand
CCGCAGACCGTCAGCATGCAGATTCGCGATTTCGAGGCAGCCATGGGGGAGAAGCTGTTTCAGCGCACAGGCCGCCGCCTGGTCCTTACCGATGTCGGTCATGTGGCCCTGCAGTACGCCAACGAGATCTTCTCGCTCGGCCAGGAGCTCAAGGAGACGCTTGGTGGACAGCGGACCGGTCGCCCACTCAGGCTCGTGGTGGGTGTGGTTGACGCGTTGCCGAAGCTCATTGCCCACCGACTCCTCGAGCCGGCTCTCCAGTTGAAGGAGCCGGGCCGAATCGTCTGCCGCGAGGGCCCGCCGGAGAGGTTGCTCGCAGACCTCGCGGTCCACGGCCTCGATGTCGTCTTGTCAGATGGCCCGATCCCGCCGACGGTGAAAGTTCGAGCCTACAACCACCAACTCGGAACCTGCGGCGTCACCTTCATGGCCCAACGTGATCAGGCGACTCGCCTGCGTGATGACTTCCCGGCCTCGCTCGACGGGGCGCCGGTGCTACTGCCGAGTGAAGACGCGGTACTTCGTCGCGAGCTCGATCGATGGTTCAACACGCGTGGGGTCAACCCGGTGATCGCTGGAGAGTTCGACGACAGCGCCTTGCTGAAGGTCTTTGGCCAAGCGGGCGGAGGCTTCTTCGCGGTGCCCGCCGTGATCGCGGAGGAAGTGGCGCGACAGTACGATGTCCAACCCATCGGGACAGCTGAGGGCGTGGTTGAACGTTACTACGCGATCTCGGTTGAGCGCCGGGTTCGGCACCCGGCGGTGGCAGCGATCTGCAGCGCGGCCCGCTCCGAGTTGTTCGCGTGAAACAGAAATTCTCTTGGAGGCTGTCGTCGCGGAGCGACGTTGCCGGCTATCGCTGATGTATCCGGTAGCCAGACTTTCGTGCTGCCGCCTTCGAGCCGAAGGTCGCCGTGCAGTTCTTGCATCGGTAGTGCCGGCAGCCCGCCCGGTGACAAACCCTGGACTTGACGTTGCAGCGCAGGCCCCGGCCCCGGTGGCGGAAGGTCCAAGGGGGCGTCGGGTTGGGGTCGGCCCAGAGGCCACGCCTGGCGCGCCGGGCCTCGTCCTCGAGCACTGCGAGGACCTTCGCTCGGCGGGCGTACTTCTTGTACCACCAGGCCAGCCCCGCCTTGACTAGGGCCTCGTTGAGCGACTGGTCGCCGACGAAGACCTCCCCGACGGTGCGGCCGTACCTGTCGGTCGTCGCCACCTTGACCCTAACCGTCTTGCCGAAGACCAGCCGCGAGGTGAGCTGCTTGGCCCGCTTGCCGAAGGCTTGCTTCTTCTCGGGGCAGTCGACACCGTGGAGGCGAACCCTGACCCGGCGGTGGTGGTCGACGAGCACCGTGACCGTGTCGCCGTCGGCGACGCCGACGACCTTGCCGGTGAGTGTCGAGGATCGAGCAGCCGCCGCAGACGCGACGACCCCCAGCGCGAGACACGCAGCGATTTCTCTGATCATCTCACCGTCTCTCCCCCTCGCCGGGATTGTGCCACGGCTTGCCAGCGGAGCTGTCGAAAATCTGAGGGATGGTGGCCCGAGTCGTTGAGGGTGACACACTCGAGAATCGCGCCCGTGGTGCTGCTGTGGTCGACCTGTCGCCCCCCGACCAGGTCGCCTACGATCCCCAGGCGCTGGCCCAGGGCAAGGACCCGGTGCTCGAGCAAGCACTGAAGCTGGTCTTGCCCTGATTGCCCAGCTCGGTCGGCGCCTGCGCCGAGCCCGTCCGATGGTGCCTGGCGTTGACAGTCCGCGCCCCGCTCGCTAACCTCAAAACATCCTAGAGTTGTTATGTCTCGGCGTCCCAGTATTGTTCGTATTCGGGACGTTGGCGTGCCTCGACGCCTCCTCGTAATCTGGCGTCCGGGGGGGGGTGGAGTAGGCGATGATCGGGGAGCTGTTCGCGGGGCGCTTCGAGATCAAGTCGATGCTCGGCAGCGGCGGCATGGGCGCCGTCTATCTCGCCGAGCACGTGGTCTTGCAGCGGCAGTTCGCGGTCAAGCTGCTCGGCGCTGAAGTGATCTCCGACGCGGACATGGCGCGCTTTCGCCGGGAGGCCCGTGCCGCGAGCCGGGTCGATCATCCGAACGTGACGGCCGTCGTCGACTTCGGCCACGCAGAAGACGGCAAGCCCTACCTGGTGATGGAGTACGCCGAGGGGCCGACCCTCGCAGACGCGATCGCCAAGGGCGGCGCGATGCAGCTCCCCCGGGCGCTGCGGATCCTGTCCCAGGTGGTCGACGCGCTCGCCGCGGCGCATGCCAACGGCGTCATCCACCGGGACCTCAAGGCGCACAACATCGTGCTCACCGAGCGAGAGGGTCACGACTTCGCCAAGGTCTTGGACTTCGGCCTGGCGAAGATCATCGACCGCGACGCCACCTCGGCGATGACGGTCGACGGCGAGCTGCTGGGCACGCCCGCGTACATGGCGCCCGAGCAGTGTCGCGGCGAGCAGGTCGACCATCGGGCCGACATCTACGCCGTCGGCGTCCTCGCCTTCAAGGTGTTGGCCGGTCGCCCTCCCTTCGAGGGTCCGCTGGTGAGGCAGCTCACCGCGCACGTCCAAGACCAACCGCCCAGGCTTTCAGATCTGGCGCTCGCCAAGGACGTCGGCGTGCTCGACCGGCTGGTCGAGCGGTGTCTGGCCAAGCGGCCCGAGGACCGATATCAAAGCGCCAAGGCACTGGCCAAGGACCTGCTCCGCATCCGCCAGCAGCTCGCCGACGCCGGAACCGACGAGTCGGTCAGCCGCCCCTTCGACGAGCTGACCGACCACGAAGACACGGCCACGCCGGCCTACTGCCCCTGGGATTCGGAGCGGTCCGAGTTGACCGCCGAGTGGGCCACCCGGACCAGCGTCGAGCAGGCGCACTCCCGCGGGATCGAGGAGCTGGCCTTTGCCATCCGCGATCACGGCCTCGGCTCCCCCCTGATCAGCTACGCCTTGGCGCTCAAGCTGCGAGCCGACGACGGGACCCGCAAGCGCGAAGCAGACCTCGCGACGATCGATCGACTCCTGGCCGACAACGAGCATGTCGCCCGGGAGCGGGAGTCGCGGCTGCGCCAGGCCTTGACCCAGCTCGAGCACGAGCGCGATGTCGCCAAGCGCAGGACCAACGGGCAGGGCAAGCGGATCCGCGACAGCGAGATGCAGAACGCGATCGAGGTGACCGCCAGTATTCTCAACGGCATCCAGCAGTCGGCGGAGGCGCGGCGGGTCGAGTTGCTGGACCGCCAAGCCGAGACCCGCCGTCGGCTGATGGCGAGCCGGAAGAGGGCCTCGGCGTACGAGCCGGCGCTGCTCGAGCTGCTGCGGGAGGTCAGGCCAGAGGAGCTTGAAGAGCTCGGCGACCCGGCCCTCAAGGCTGGCATGCAGCAGCTGCTCGGCGAGGGCAACTCCGCGACCAGTATCTCCGCGACCACCAACGCGCCTGACTACGCGCTGACAACCGATTCGTTCGTGGAGGTCTATGCTCCCGAGGACGCCGGCGCCCCGCCGGAGCTCGCCGATCAGGAGCCCGACGCCTATGGCAACTACGATACCCGGCCCGATCTCGGCGACACACAGGGGGGCCTCGCCCGGGAGACGGCGGTCGACCGTCAGCTGGACCAGTCGTTCGAGTCGACCGGGCTGCGGGCCCTCGCCGCCGGGCAACCCGACGAGGCCCGGCTCAAGATCCTCGCCACCGATCCTGCTCCGGAGCCGACCGCCCCGGCCCTGCGTCCGGCGGTGACCGAGTTCCTCAAGCGGCCGCCGCGGCGGGCCTGGCTGAAATATGGGCTCGGGATCGGTGCTGTCTTTGCCGTTGGCGCGGTCGCTGGCCTCCTCGCCGGGCGTGGCCAGCAGCAGGGCGACAGCCGCCCGGTCGCGCCGCTGCCGCAGGCGCTGGCGGGGCCGTCAGGCAGCGTCCCCGGAGCCGCGGTCCGTCGGCCCCACCCGGCCGGGCGCGCTCGGGTGGCCGTTCAGGGGTCGCCCGCCCCAGCCGGAGCGGCCGTTGACGCTGCGGGTCAGACGAAGACGGAAGCGCCCGGGGGGACGCATCCTGCCGACGGCGGGCCTCGGGCGGAGCCGTCCGGCGAGCGTCGCCTCGAGTTGATCTCCGGGCCGCCAGGGGCGCGGGTTTTCGTCGACGGCCGCGAGCTCGGCGTCACCCCGCTGACGCTCGAGCGCCCGTTCCAGCGGCGACGGCGGCGCAGGGTTGTCTTCCGCCTCGCCGGTCACCGAACGGCGCGGGTCCGGATCGCCCCGGAGACGCTCGACTGGCAACGCGCGGGATCCCACGAACGCGCCACCCTCTCGGTCAGGCTGCGCCCTCGTCAGCGACCACCCGCCGGCCGCGTCGATCGACGAGCGCCGGCCGGCGCTGCAGATTCGGCCCTGCGGCCGGCGGCTCGCTCGCAGGACGCGTCCGTCGGCGATTGAGGTCCGCGCGCTGGAGATCTTGGCGCCCGCGGGCGTGAGCCCCTACGCCCGCGAGCCCCGCGACTCCTGGTGGCCAAAAAACGCGGAGCGGTCCATTGTCAACCGACCCTGCCACTCCGAGCGGTCCGAAGAACGGGGGCACCCGCAGATGATCGAGCGAACCTGCCAGCACTGTGTTCATTTCGATGACGACCCCGCTCTGATCGAAGCCGAGTTCCCCTATCTCGCGGTCTTTGGTTCGGCCTACTCTTCGGCTCGGGGCCACGCGGGGATCTGCCAGAAGCTGGACCGATTCCTCGATCCCTTGCCGGCGCAACGCTGTCCCTCGTTCACGCTTCGTCGAGCGTCGGACGAACGGCGTGTGCTCGGAACAACGCCGATCGTGCGGTAGATCATGGCCAACGACCGAAGACGCAATCCGCTGCTCGCCGAGGAGGACTGGTGGACCGTGTGGTTCGGGCTGGCGATCCTCCTGGTCGCGACGGTGCTCGGCATCCTGACCTTCTCCGACAGCGTCTCGGCCAAGCGGGTGCCCAAGCTAGGCAAGTGGAGCTCAAGCCCGGTCGATGCCTTCTACCAGGCGAAGAAGACCAAGATCGTCCTCGACGAGGCCACGACGTTGGCGGGGTTGGCTGATCGGATCAACGCCAAGACGCCAGCAGCGATCGCGACGATCGTCGCCGTTGATGGAGGTGTGCGGCTGCGTGTCGCCTCCTCGCGCAGGGGAGATCGGGCGACGATCTCACTCAGGACTCTCCTGGCCGGCGGACAGCGCGCGCTGAAGCTCACCAAGGAGCGGCCGGACTCCGCTGGCATCGGAGCGCGGGCCTATGTATCCCAGACCTTCCGCTCCGCGGAGGTGGTGATCGGACAGGGCAAGCTGACCGTGACCGCCGAGCGATCGAGGATGATCGTCCTTCCGCTGCTGGTGACCCTGCTCAGCATCATGGTCCTGACCTCGATCGGGGTCCGGATCATGGGGCAGAATGTCGGCGGCTACGCCGCGGCATTCCTGGCGATCTTCATCCTGGCCATCATCTCCTTCACCTGCGCCAGCCACCACCTCACCAAGGCCTATGGTCTGAGCTACGCGGCCTGGGCCCTGGCGCTCGGTCTGCTGATCTCGAACACGATCGGCACGCCGGAGTGGCTCAAGGCTGGTGCGAGGACCGAGATGTACATCAAGACCGGCCTGGTGCTGCTGGGTGCCGAGATCCTCTTCGGCAAGATCCTCAGCATCGGCATCCCGGGGCTGATGGTGGCCTGGTTGGTGACGCCGACGGTGATCATTTTCATGTGGTTCTTTGGCACCAGGGTCTTGAAAATGGCCAGCAAGTCGCTGGTGATCATCATCGCCGCCGCCACCTCGGTCTGCGGCGTATCAACCGCCATCGCGGTGGCTGGTGCCACACGCGCGAAGAAGGAGGAGCTGACGCTCGGGGTGGGGATGACGCTGATCTTCACCGTGCTGATGATGATCTTGATGCCGATGTTCATTCATGCCGTGGGCATTGGCGAGGTTCTGGGTGGGGCCTGGATGGGAGGCACCATCGACTCCACCGGCGCGGTCGTGGCCGCGGGCGCCTTCCTCGGCCCGCAGGCCGAGACCGTGGCCGCGGTGGTCAAGATGATCCAGAACGTCCTGATCGGCATCGTCGCGTTCTTCGTCGCCCTGTTCTGGATCACTTCCGTGGAGCGGGATCCGGATGCCCCGCGGCCGGGCCTGATGCAGGTCTGGGTCAGGTTTCCCAAGTTCATCGTCGGCTTCGTCGGCGCGTCGATCCTGTTCTCGTTCGCCCTCGTGCCACTGTTCGCCGCGCTCTTCGAAGGGGATGGCCTCAAGCTGGTCGAGTCGGGCGTGATCAAGGCGGTCACCAACCCCCTGCGGGGCTGGTTCTTCTGCCTGGCGTTCGTCTCGATCGGTCTGGAGTCCAACTTCACGGAGCTGGCGAAGCAGATGGACGGCGGCCAGCCAACGGTCCTGTACTTCGTGGGCCAGTCCTTCAACCTGATCCTG
>JAUVBO010000073.1 GCA_030591195.1 Pseudomonadota bacterium | reverse complement strand
ATTGGGCCCGGGTGATGCCGTCGTCGGGGCAGAACTTGTCGTTTGCCGGTGGGTTGCAGCCCTTGGTGATGCCCTCGGCGCGCAGTCTCTGGACGTGCTTGAAGGCCCAGTGCGTCGGGGGGACGTCGACGAAGTCGGGCGTCGCCGGGTGGGTGAAGCTCTCGCCGAACTTGGCGCGGTTGAGTAAGACCGCCGCCTGGGCTCGGGATGTCGGGTCTTTCGGACAGAACTTGTCGTTTGCCGGTGGGTTGCAGCCCTTGGTGATGCCCTCGGCGCGCAGTTTCTGGACGTGCTTGAAGGCCCAGTGCGTCGGGGGGACGTCGACGAAGTAGGGCGTCGCCGGGTGGCTGAAGGCGTCGCCAAACTTCATCCGGATCAGCGCCACCGCCAGCTGCTCGCGCGGTAGCACCACCTCGGGGCAGAAGGCCAGCGGCGAGCTCTGACAGCCCTTCATGATGCCCTGCTGGGCCACCCACTGGATCTCGGTGTAGAAGGGGTGGCTCGCCGGTACGTCAGTGAACGCGACCGGTCCGGGGGCGACATCGGGTGGTGGTGTCGCGTCGGGCGGTGGCGCCGCGTCGGGTGCTGCAGCATCGGGCGGCAGCGGAGACAGGTCCGGTAAGGTCCCGGTTCCGTCCAGTGCGCCGAGGTCCACCGCGCCCCAGTCAGGGGGAAGCGAAGCGTCTCCGACAACGATCGGCGCCTGCCCCGCGCACGCCAGCAGGCAGGTCCCCGCGGCGAGCGAAGACCACACGATCAGAACGCGGCCTCTCGTGTTCAAGTCCCACCCCCTGACAGCCAGCGACTCCGCGAATTGTCGAGCATCCCGCTGGTCGCGGCAACCCCCTACTGTCGCTCCCTCGACGGTCAGGGCTACTCCACCAGCAGCAGCGCGTAGCGGTTCATCGGCTGGGTCTCATCCGCCAGGACGTCGATCGTCATCCCCGCGGCGCGCACGGTGGAGAAGACGTCGACCGCCATCGCCTCGGGCGAGGGGCGGGCCGCTCGCAGGTCCTTGCAGCCCCGGCGGGTGCTGGCGCAGGAGTCGCAGAGGCCGCAGCTGTCCATGTACAGGACGAAGGCCTTCTGGTGACCGGCGACGAACACCTCGCGCTCGAGCTCGAGCAGCCGCGCGTTGATCGTCGGCGACCAGGCGTGGCGGTCCTCGGGACGGTCGAGCTGCTTGCGGAAACACATCAGCACCGCCTCGCGGTACTCGCCGAACAGCCGTTCGCACTCGGCCACGCTCGGCGTGCTGGGCGGGCAGCAGGCGTTGCGCCCATACTCGACGCAGCCGAAGGTGCACTTGATCCGGACCCACTGGGCCACCACCACCTGCTTGCTCGGGTCGATCCAGCGGTGGTCGGTTAGGCCCTCGTAGCCCTGCAGCAGGTCCTCGATCTGCTCGCGTCGAACCATCGATCTCTCCTCGGTCGAGCGGCGTGTCAGAAGCGGTAGGCGACTCCGAGGCTCGACATCAGCTCGTGAACCGTGCTGCCGTGCTCGCGTAGCATCCCGAAGCCGCCCTCGACGAGGATCGACCATGGGTCTCCGAGGCTGAAGTACGCGCCGATGACCGTCTCGAGCCCGTAGTGCAGGGCGCTGTCACCGCCACCGAAGGCCGGCACCAGCGCCGGGCCGAGGCCGACGTAGCCGTGCACCTTGGGGTGCACGGGCACCGGCAGCTTGGCCACCAGGCTGATCGGCAGCAGCGCGCCGTGCTCGTTGCCCAGCAGCCGCACGCCGAGCTCGAGCTCGAGCCAGCCGCTGATCAGCGCCGCCTCGAAGAACGGGCCGCCGCCGCCCTGGTGGATCGTCGGGCCGTGGCCGATGCCGGCGGCGTAGGTGCCCTTGATCCCCGAGGTGAAGCGCGAGTGGGCCGCCGGGCTGGCGAGGGCCCGAGGGCTGACCAGGAGCACCGACGCGGTGATCAGCAGCGCGAGCAGGTGATTTTGCGTCGTCTTCGTGGCATGCATGAGTGTCGTCACCGGATGGTGGTCAAGGTCGTCAACGATGGTCCGCTTGATGCGGGCCTTATTAGCACCCGCGAGGGACGGGGAGCAACGAGGCATGCCGATCTGCTCCAGCAGCAGGCTCGCGGTGGTGTTGCGCCGCACGCTCCTGAGCGTCCTGCTCGGCGCTGGCCTCTGGCTGCTCTTTCTCCAGGCGGATCGGCTCTGGCTGCCAGAGGCCTGGCAGTCGAGCGGACACCTGCTCTACCGGCTTTGCTTCTGGTTGACCCTCCCAGTGCTGCTCGTGGTCCGGGCGCTCTCGCCGCCCATCGACCACCATTGGTTGGCGATCCACTACCTGGTGGTCGCCTTCGGCACGGGCCTGTGGGTCGGCGGCCTCTGGTCGTGGCGCCTCTGGCGCCGGCAGCGGCGTGAAACCGAGGGCCCGGGCGGAGCCCGTGACCAGCCGGAGGACAACCGCCAGCCGATCACTCGCCGCCGGTTTGTCGGGCGGGTAGCCGCGGGCACGGCCGGGGCGGCGTTCGCCGGGGTCGGCGTCTACGGCGCTGGCATCGCCCCGCTGCGGCTCAGGGTGCGGAGCTACACGGTCAAGATCGCTGGCCTGCCACCGGCCCTCGAGGGGCTGACCCTGGTCCAGCTGACCGATACCCACCACGGACGCTTCGTGCCCCTGTCGCTGGTTCGTGCTGCGGTCCAGCAGGCCAACCAGCTGAAGCCCGACCTGGTCCTGCTCACCGGCGACTACGTCCACGGCACTCGCCGGGCGATCGCGCCGGGAATCGCCGTCTTCGAGCAGCTGCGGCCGCGCATCGGCACCCTCGCGGTGCTCGGCAACCACGACCACTGGGAGGGCGCCCGGGCGTGCCGCGCTGCCTTCGCCCGCACCGGCATTGCGCTGATCGACAACCGCCGGCGCTTCGTCGGCGACGATCGGAGCCTGACCACCGCGCCGCCGACGCGTGGGGGCCTCTGCATCGCGGGTCTCGGCGATCTCTGGGAGGACGAGGTTGCGCTCGAGCGCGCGGTCCGCCGGGTGAGCCCGAGCACCCCGAGGCTGGTGCTGGCCCACAATCCGGACACCGCCGAGAGGCTCGATCCAGCGATCCGGGTCGATCTGATGCTCAGCGGGCATACCCACGGGGGGCAGGTGCGGATTCCGGGCCTGGGCACCCCCCTCGTGCCCTCGGGGTATGGACAGAAGTACGTGGGAGGCCTCTGCCAGGGGCCAACCTGTCCGGTTCTGGTCTCGCGGGGCGTCGGGTTGTCCGTGTTACCCGTCCGACTCGGTGTGCTTCCCGAGATCTCTCGCATTGTGCTCCAGGGTTAGCGGTCGACCCGCAGGCGATCCCGAAAAGGATCGATATCTCGATCCCTTTTGCTTGAATCGGTGGTCCCCGGAGGGTGCTGGGCACACCAATGAGTGCAATCCAGGGCGCCAAGCGTCTGATCATTTTTGTGCTTTTTTCTTGCGAGCCTGATCGGCTGGCCTTACCTTGCGGCGACTTCTACAAGATGAAGATCCATGACGCGCAGGGTCGCGGCCACGAGCCGCCCTGCACCGGCGGCGTGTTGGGGGCGCGAGGAGACGGGCGAATGCTGACTGCTGAAGAGGGTGTCGATCTGCTGGTCTACGATCGCACCCCCACCGAAGAGAATCGCTGGGCGGAACGGGAGCAGGGACATCCCTGGGTCTCGGCCGCCTCGCGTTGGCTGCGTTCAAAGATCGATCCCAAGGCGGATCCTTCCGGCGCCGACGCCGATGTCGGGGCGCAGGATGTCGCGGCGCACGATGTCGTGGCGCGCGATGTCGCGGCGCACAATGTCGCGCCATCGTCCCTCTCCGCCGACGTCCTTTCGTAGCGCGTCAGGCGCGCGCTCTTGCGCGCCACCCCTGCCCACCGCCAAGAGCCCCACCGCACGGCCGCTGCCGGATGCTACAATCGTCAGCGTAGGGCGAACGATGATCGAGCAGCAGGACAAGGCACCGGGCGGCGGAAGGCTGAAGACCGGCGAGGCGTTGCTCGAGGAGATCGCCGCGCTCTGGCTCGAGCTTGGGCCGCATTCCTTCGGGCTGTTTTTCCACGTCGTGCCCCACACCCACCCGTTGCTGCTCAAGATGCTCGAGCTGACGGTGAGGACCCCGGGAAACCTCCGCCGGCTGACCCGCTGGTTCCGGCCGCGAGACACCCTGCTGCTGCTCCCGCTGGTGATGGTTTCCCTCGCAGGCTGCCCCGGGGACATGGGCTCGGCGGTCGGCGTCACCCCGGATCGCTCGGTCGCGCCGCCGGGACTCGACGGGGGGACCGGCGCCGAGGACCTCGGCCTGCCAGATTCCTTTTTCGCCGACGATCCGCCGCCCAAGTACTGCGGTCCCGACGGTGGGGGGGGGACGGCGCCCGAGCCTCCGGGCGGCACGGCCGAGTGTCCCGACGACAAGAACCGCGAGGGTTGTCGCTGCGACAAGGAGGGACAATCCGCCCCCTGCTGGCCCGGCAAGCGGGTCCACCGCAACCGCGGCATCTGCAAGGACGGCACCACGACCTGCATCGCCAAGGGCGAGCTGACCCTAGTCTGGGGGCCTTGCGAGGGCTACGTGCTGCCGGTCTTCGGCGCCGAGAGTCTGGGCCCGGAGGCCTGCGGCTGCTTCTCCCACGGGATCTGGGCGATCGACAACACCGTGCCCTGCTTGATCACTTACCCCGGCGGTCAGAGCTACGGAGTGTCGACCTTCCAGGACGGGGCGGGCGTGGCCCAGTGTCCGATCTCGATCCCGAGCACGCCGCCGCCGGCGGCCCAGCCCGGCCAGCCCTGGTCGGCCAGCCGGCTGACCGTCGACTGCGCGGGCCAGTACTCGCTCTGCTACACGCTCAAGGCCGGCGACGGCGACACGCCCCAGCCGGACGACTGCGTCCTGTCCGAGTCGTGCGTCGACCTCTGGTACGCGCAAAAGGACGTGCCCCAGGCGTTGCCGCCGCTGCCGGGCTGGTCGGCCAAGGGTCCTGGCTGCGCCACCGAGTTTGTCGATCGCGGTGGCTACGGCGAGATGAGCGTCGTCGGGCTGAGCGCCGAGTGCGAGGCGATCGATGACGGTCAGGGGGGACGCTACGTCTTCCATCGCGTCCTCTACTGTCCCAGCCGTTGCGACGCCGATCCGAGCCTGCCCGAGTGTCAGGGCTGCTCCCAGGGGGGCTCGGGGGAGTTCTGAGACCGCTGCGACGCTGTCTGTCTCGAGGGATCAGGAGCGGGTGGTGAAGATGTGGAACGAGGTCTCGTGCTCCATGTAGTCGCGGTAGGTGCCGCCGATCTCGATGAAGCCGATCATCTCGGTCTTGGCGCCCGGGACGATGTTGACGACGAAGGTGTTTAGCGCGCGGAAGACCATGAACAGCCCCAGCCCTGCGCCGCCGCTCTTGTCCTCGATCTGGTCCTTCTTGCGGCGGGCGAAGCACCGCTGGAGGTAGTCGATCATCGTCTCGTGGGCCAGCGAGCCGAAGTTGTCGGTCACGCCGAGGATCAGGTGCTGTCCGTCGCAGGCGTACTTGATCGTCACCTCCGCCCCGGGCGGTAGCTTCACGGCGCTGGTGCGGTCGACGTGGCGAAAGATGTGGTTGCCGTCGTCGTCCACGGGCGCGTTGTAGATCGCGTTGCTGACGAGCTCGTCGGCGGCGACGAGGAAGCCCTCGCCGAGGCGGGCGCCACATCCCACCAGGCGGACGAACTCGCCGAGCTCGGTGGCGAGCTCCTCGCGCCCACCCGAGTCGTGCATCGTCCGGGTGATCACCTGCGTGCCCCAGGGCAGGTACTTCTCGATGCCGAAGATGTCCTCGGTCATCAGCTTATTGACAGTGACCAGCAGCTCGAGCATCGCGATCTCGGTGCTCTTGGCGATCAGGTTGGTCACCCCCATCCCACGAAACAGATGCGGGACCCGATCTTGCAGCTTGCCTTCGTTGATCATCAACACCCGGCCGCCGGAGTCGCGGACGTGCATCACCAGGTGCCGGATCAACTCCTCGCCCGCTCGCTCGAGAAAGCCGGAATCGAGGACCATCAGCGAGCAGGGCTCGCCGCGCGCCACCTCCACCTCCACGTCGGTGGTCCTCGGGAGCTTCACATTGCAGCGAGCGGCACGGAGCAGCTGGGTAAGGATCTTGCGAATTCGCCGGTCGGCAACCGTGACGACGATTCGAGGTTGCGTCATAGAGTCCTGGCTTGTGGATACCAAAGTATTGTCAATAGTTTCGCCTCAATACCCCCCCTCCGTCAACGGTTCGTCGCTCAGGGGGTGGGAGGATTCGAGGCAGCCTCCCGAGCCCGCGTCTCCAAGTACCGGTTTTTGCGGAGATGGGTCACGAGCACCGACGCCGTGAGGACCAGGCCGAAGGCCGCGGTCAAGCCGAAGCGGGTCCAGCCTGGGAGGGGAAGCAGGCTGACCACGAGCACCGCGAGCAGCAGGATCGGGCACCCCCACAGCAGCCGCCGCTGTTCGATCAGCTGCCAGTACTGCTCGCCGTGGCAAGGCGGGCATAGCGCCCGGGCTTCGGGGAGCAGGTCCCAACCGAGGTGGCGCAGGGCCTCGACGTCGCAGGCGTGATCGTCGCAGAGCGGGCGACCGCAGTAGTCGCAACCGCAGCAGGTCGCCCCGCCGCAGTGACAGATCGAGGTCGAGCCGGCGGGCATCGTCGCCGCTCAGGGCGCGCAGCAGCCCTTGTCGAACGCCTTGGCGCAGGCATCGCAGGCCGGCTGCGTCGGCAACAGCCAGCCGGGGAGCTTGCACGGCGTGACGTCACCGTCGCTGTCTTCGTCGCAGTTGCAGCCGAGCGACAGCAGGCCGCAGGTGATGGTTGTCCCGCCGCAGGTCGCCTTGCAGGACCCGACGCCGGGGGTGCACGACCAGCCCTCCCAGTCGTCACAGGTCGGCTCGGGCACCGGCGGCTCGGGCTCGGGTACGGGCTCCGGCTCGGGGTCCGGCTCGCCAGGATTCGGGTCTGTCGGCTCGCCAGGATCTTCAGGATCCGGCTCGCCAGGCTCGCCTGGATCCGGGTCCGTCGGGTTGCCTGGATCGCTGGGAGGAGGCGCCGGGGTAGGTTGCGACGGCTCGCCCGGCTGACCCGGGTCGCCAGCGCCGAGGTCCGCCGAGCCGTCTTCGGTGCCGACGGGAATGCCGCGGTACTGGGGGTTGGGCGAGGTGCAGCTCGCCAGCCAGATCAGGGCCGCTCCGAACAGCAGCACCGTGTGGTTCGCTTGGGTGATGGGCCGCATCGCTACCTCCACGCCCGGTGATCTTAACCGAGGTCGGGAGCCCGGACCATAGGCGTCAGGAGAAGCGCGGGTTGGCGAGCATTGCGCCGCCGTGGTGTCTCAGCGGCGGCGGCCGCCGGCAGCGGCGATCAGCTCGAGATCCTGCTCCTTCTTGATCAGCGTGCCGAGGAACGGCACCTGCAGGCCCATCTTCGCGGTGTCGACGCCCGAGCGGCGCAGGGCGGCGATCCAGTCGATCAGCTCGCTGGTCGACGGCTTCTTGCGCAGGCCCCGCACCCCCCGCAGCTCGTAGAAGCGGGCGATCGACTGGTCGAGCAACCGGTCGGTGATGTCGGCGTGGTGCACCTGGACGATGCGCGCCATCAGCGCCTCGTCGGGGAACTCGATGTAGTGAAAGACGCAGCGGCGCAGGAAGGCGTCGGGGAGCTCCTTCTCGGCGTTGCTGGTGATCAGCACGAACGGGCGGTGCTTGGCCTGCTTGTGCTCGCCGGTCTCGATGATGTCGAAGGCCATCTGGTCGAGCTCGTAGAGCAGGTCGTTGGGGAACTCGATGTCGGCCTTGTCGACCTCGTCGATCAGCAGCACCGTCAGCTCGTCGGCGTCAAAGGCCCGCCCGAGGGGGCCGAGCTTGATGTAGCGGCCGATGTCCGACACGTCGGCGTCGCCGAAGCGGCTGTCGTGTAACCGCTGGACCGTGTCGTAGACGTAGAGCCCATCGGCGGCGCGGGTGGTGGACTTGACCTGCCAGTGGATCAACTTCCAGCCGAGGGCCTCGGCGACATGCTCGGCGAGCACCGTCTTGCCGGTGCCCGGCTCGCCCTTGATCAGCAGCGGGCGGCCGAGGGCCAGCGCCGCGTTGACCGCCTGCTCCAGCGGCGGGCTGGTGATGTAGCGGTCGGTGCCGCTGAAGCGGGCGAAGCTGGCGGCGACCTCGGGTTGGCTCTTGCTGCTCTTCTTGCCGAACATCATAGTCAGAGAGAATAAGGGACGGGCGCCAAAGGACAAGCGGCAAACCGGCGTCCCCTGGCACAGATGGACGGCAGCAGTGGAGCGGCCTGGAATCAGCGTCTTGATGCCGGTGAGGGACGCCGGGCCGTGGCTCGAGAGCGCGGTCGAGAGCGTCCTGCACCAGACCCTCGAGGACCTCGAGCTGGTGGTGGTCGACGAT
>JAUVBO010000422.1 GCA_030591195.1 Pseudomonadota bacterium | reverse complement strand
GCTGCCGCTGTCGTCGATCGCCGCATCGGGTTGGGGCGCGAAGCCCGGGCTCGGCATCATGTCCGGCTCGTCGATCCCGGCATCGGGCGCTGGCATGCCACCGGCGATGCCCCAGTCCGGCGCCGGGTCGACACCGGCGTCCGGGGCAGGCACATCGCCCCCGATTGGCCACTCCGCATCGGGCTTGGGCGCTCCCGCGTCGAGGGGGTCGATCCGCGCGTCGGGGGCCGGCGCGTCGCCCCCGATCGGCCACTCGGCGTCGGGCTCGGGCACGCCCGCGTCAGCTGGAGCCGGCGGCATCGGGGCCCCGCCAGCGACCTCCGGCAGCGGATCCTTGATCTTGCTGTCGACACCGCCGCCATCGGCGTTGGTCGAGACCCGCCGCTCGCCGCCACAGGCCGCCAGCGCCGAGCCGAGCACACCGGCGCCGAACACGGCGCCCAGGCGACCGAGAAACCGCCGCCGGTCGGTGTCGAAATCGTCCAGGGTCGGGTATTGCGCTGCTCCCAGTTGCCGCTTGGAATCTCTGAAATCTCGCTTGGCCACGCTCTCTCCTCCAGGTACCGCTCTGACAAGCAACCGCGATGCCAACACCACCATGTGAAGTTCCGTATACTTACGCCAGGTGGGACTGGGGTGTGCCACCGCTCGGCTGAGCCTGTGCCTCAGATTGTTGAGAGCAACGTGCCGGTGGGATCAAGGATTCGGACGCCTGCCGCTGTCGTCGATAGCCGCATCCGGTTGGGGCGCGACGCCCGGGCCCGGCATCATGTCCGAGCCCCAGTCCGGCGCCGGATCGACGCGCGCGTCCGGCGCAGCCACGTCGCCGTCGAGGCCCCAGTCAGGGTCGATCCGGGCGTCGGGAGCGGGCGCCTCGCCCGGCACCGGCCACTCGGCGTCCGGCTCTGCGTCAGGCGCCGGCCGCTCAGCGTCAGGCTCAGCGTCAGGCACCGGCACACCCGCGTCGATGGGCACCTTCGGAGAGCTTCCCCCACCGGAGACACCCATGTCGGGATGGATCGACAATCGCCGCGTCCCATCGCAGGCCGCCAGCGCCGCTCCGAGCGCACCAGCGCCGAGCACCGCGCCGAGTCCGCCGAGAAACCGGCGACGGTCCGCGTCGAAGTCGTCGAGGGTCGGGTAGCTCGCGTCACTCGATTCCTGCCTGGAAACTCTGAAATCTCGCTTGGCCACGTGGTCTTCCTCCGCCTGTCGCTCAAGCATTCAAGCAACCGCGGTGCCAACACCAAGCCTCAGAGTTCCACACGGTTCGGGCCCAAGGCCCGTTGGTGTGCCACCGAATGGCTGAACCTGGTCTCAGTTTCTTGAGAATCGTATGCGGTGCCGCCCCAGCTCCTGACAACAGGCGGACCACCTCGGGACCGGCGCGGGTTATCCTGACGGCCCCGTTGCTGGGAGCTACGATTGCCGAGGATAGACAGCATTCTCTTCACCCCGGGCAGCATCGGCTCGCTCGAGCTACGCAACCGCACCATCCGCGCGGCGGCGTTCGAGGGCATGACTCCGGATGGACGCCCGTCCGAAGCGCTGACGGCCTACCACCGGGCGGTCGCCGAGGGTGGCGTGGGGATGACCACCGTGGCCTACGCCTCGGTCTCGTTCGACGGCCGGACCTACGACCACCAGCTCTGCATGCAGGCCCCCGGAATCACCGAGGGCCTGCGGCAGCTGACCGACGCGGTCCACCACGCCGGCGCGGCGGCGGCGATCCAGCTCGGCCACGGCGGTTACTTCGCCGCCCCGGCGGTCATCGGTCGCAAGCCGATCGGCCCCTCCCCGGTGTTCAACACCTACGGGCTGGGGTTTCCCCGACAGATGACCGAACGGGACATCGAGGAGGTGATCCGACACTTCGTTCGCGCCACGATGCTCGCCCGCGAGGCGGGCTTCGACGCGGTCGAGCTGCAGGCGGGTCATGGCTACCTGCTGAGCCAGTTCCTCTCTCCCCACACCAACCGCCGCGGCGACCGGTGGGGCGGCAGCCGCGACAACCGCCTGCGCTTTCCGGTGGCGGTGCTCGCAGCGGTGCGCGAGGCCCTCGGCCCGGACTTCCCGATCATGCTCAAGATCAACCTCTCGGACGGCTTTGCCGGGGGACAAACCCTGGAAGATGCGGTCGCGATCGCCGGCGCCTTCGAGGCCGCCTCGGCCGACGCGCTGGTGCTCAGCGGCGGGTTCGTCAGCAAGACGCCAATGTACATCATGCGCGGCGAGGTGCCCTTCGACGAGATGTACCGGGGCCAGACCAGCCTGGCGAAGAAGATCGGGCTGTTGCTGATGGGCCGGGTGCTGGTACGCCGCTTCGACTTCACCGAGGCCTACTTCCTCGAGGATGCTCGCGAGGTGCGCCGGGCGGTCCGGATGCCGCTGGTGCTCGTGGGCGGGCTGCGGCGCCGAGCGCAGATGGAGCGGATCCTCGGCGAGGAGGGCTTCGACTTCGTCGCCCTCGCCCGACCGCTGATCATGGAGCCCGATCTGATCGCCAGGATGCAGCGCGGCGAGGTCGACGTCGGTCGCTGCCAGCCCTGCAACCGCTGCATCGGGATGATGGACAAGGGCGCCGCCTTCTGCCCCTACGCCGACGGAGGCCTCGAGCCGCCGCCGTGGGAGCAGGCCGACGAGGCCCCGCGATGATCGACCTCGGGGCGACCCTGGCAGCCATCTCCCGCACCCGCCGGCGCTCGTCGTTGCGCGGCAAGGTCGTGCTGATCACCGGCGCAGCCTCGGGCATCGGCCGCGCCACGGCCCTGGCCTTCGCCCGCGCCGGGGCGGCGCTGCACCTGACCGACCTTCGCAGCGAGCCGCTCGAACGAACCTGCTCCGAGGCAGGCACCGAGGGCGCGACCAGGGCGGTAGCCCACCGTGTCGACAGCCGCGACCCGCAGGCGGTCGAGCGGCTCGCCGCCGCGGTCTTCGAGCGCGAGGGACGGGTCGACGTGCTGCACAACAACGCCGGGGTCTGCTGCGGCGGGCCCGCCGAGCAGCTATCGCTCGATGACTGGCACTGGCAGCTCGACACCAACCTCTGGGGCGTGATCCACGGCGTGCACGCCTTTCTGCCGCGGATGCTGAGCCAAGGCGGCGGCGGCTGGATCGTCAACAGCGCCTCGATGGCCGGGCTGGTCGGGCTCCCGTTTGTCGCGCCCTACTGCACCAGCAAGTTCGCCATCGTCGGCCTCTCCGAGGCCCTCGACGCCGAGCTCGCGCCACGAGGCGTGCGGGTCGTCGCCGTCTGCCCCGGCGCGGTGCGCACCGGCCTGTTCAGCGACGCTCAGCTGAAGCTACCCTCGGCGTGGGCCGACCCGATCACCCAGGGGCTCAAGCGCTTCGGCGGCGACCCGGCGCGGGTGGCCAGCCGGATCGTCTCCGCCGTGGCCTCGGGCGACAGCGCCGCGCTGCTGCTGCCGTCGTCAAGCGAGATGCTCCCGCTCTACCTGCTCAAGCGCCTGTCGCCCGGAATCTACCAGCGCGCGGCACGCCTGATCGGCACCCTCGGTCGCTGAGTCGATCGGCGGCCGCCGATGCACGTTCGAGGCAACCGATCAAGCCTGTTCGGTCCCGACGCTTTGTGTTACTGAGCCCCCGCTGCTCCGGTCGCCGAGGTAGCGAGAAACGAGCGAGCCATGGCACCGACGCCCGACGTGGGAAAAGACATCGAGTCGATCTGCGGCAAGTGCGGCGACGTCTGGCACGTGGTGGTGGCGAAGGTGGGCGACAGGATCGCCAAGGTGCTCTGCAAGCAGTGCGGAGTGCAGCACCGCTACCGGCCCCCGGGCGGCACCCCGCGCAAGGCGGCGAGCCGGACCACTCGGAGCGCCAGCGCCACGACGAAGAAGACCCGGGCCCCCCGTGGCCCGGCCCTGCCCCACCCCGAGGTGGTGGCGGATCTCTCGGCGCCGACGCAGGCCTACCGGCTCAGCGAGCGCTACGAGGTCGGCCAGCGGATCGACCACCCGAAGTTCGGCGTCGGCGTGGTCGAGTCGGAGATCGGCCGGGGCAAGATCCAGGTCTGCTTCCCCGATGCCCGGCGCGTGCTGGTCCACGAGCACGTGCCGATCGCATAGCTCAGCTCGGTTGCGCGGTCGGCCGGATCAGCACATCGTGCACTTGCACGTGGGGCGGCTGGCCGAGCAGGTAGAGCAACGCCTCGACGACATCCGCGGACGACAGCACCCGGTAGCGCGCGTAGGTTTCCTGGGCGCGCTCCTCGCTGCCGTGGTAGCTCGCGGCAAACTCGGTCTCGACGAACCCGGGGCTGATCGCGCTGACCCGCACCGCCAGCCCCTCCTGGCGCAGCTCGAGCCGCAGCCCCTCGGTCAGCGACCGCACCG
This sequence comes from Pseudomonadota bacterium, assembly GCA_030591195.1. The sequence goes on along the minus strand of JAUVBO010000422.1, from coordinate 314 downwards.
CGTACTTCGTCGCCGAGTAGACACCGCTGCCGCCGGGCACCCGGTGGCCGCTCATCGATGAGATGTGGATCACGTGCCCCTCGCCACCGAGGCGCCGCATGTCCTCCACTGCCTCGCGAGTGCAGACGCACAGGGCGAGCACGTTGACCTCGAGCATCTCGCGCCACTGGTCGGTCTCGCCGCTGCAGAGCGGCGCCGCGTAGCCGAGGCCGGCGCTGTTGACCAGCACCTGCACGCCACCCCACCGCGCACGCACGGCGGTGAACAGCGCCTCGATTTGGGCCGGGGCCCGCAGGTCGCAGGCCAGCGGCAGC
>JAUVBO010000791.1 GCA_030591195.1 Pseudomonadota bacterium | reverse complement strand
CCGGCGGCAAGCGGCGGATCGACCAGCGCGGTCCGACCACCGCGGCGGATCGGCAACTCGACGCGCTGCTGGGCAAGACCATGGGCCGCTCGTTTTCCACCGCCGACCTCGAGCGGGTCTCGAGCGCGCTCCAGCGTCACCTGCGCATCGTCCGCCCGCGGGCGCGGGCACGGCTGCTGATGTTCCTCTACCCGGGCCGGGTCACCCGTTCGGCGTTGAAGGAGATGCGCGAGGTGCTGGTCGACATCGACCTGATCGTCGATCCCTGCGGGCGCTCGGTCTGTCGCGACTCGGTGGCCCAGCACCTGGAGCTGATCGGCCGCTCGCTCAAGCAGGCGGTGATCCAGACGCGGAGCTACAAGGTCCGCTTCAAGTCGGTGACCCTGCGAGCGGTGATCGAGATCGGCGGGACGGAGTACGAGCAGTACCGCTTCTCCGCCGCGGACGTGGTTCAGGCGGGCAAGAGCCGCTCCGGCCAGCGGCTGGTGCGCCGGGCCGCGACGGCCGAGGCGGGCTACGAGCGGGCGATGCTCAAGGCGATCAGCCGCCAGCTTCGCGCGCGGCGGGTGCGGGTCTCCCGGCCGGTGGTGGTCAAGCGCTCCCGCAAGTCGGTCACGGTGCGGATCGAGCTCCGCAGCGACCGGGTGCGCTACCAGACCCACGTCACCCACGCCTTCGCCTCGGCGGCCCGCGCTCTCGGCACGAGCGCGCTGACGCCGTCGAGCGGCGAGCTGGAGGTCGTGGCGTTGATCCCCCGGCGGGGCAGCCGCCGCCGGACCTTCCGCAGCCAGCTTCACCCGTGGAGGCTATACCTGGGCGGCCGGCTGACCCGCCGGCAGCTCTGGGCGACCTACGTGGTGCAGCAACGCAAGGGTGCCCAGCAGCTGAGCTTCGACGACCGCGAGGCGCGCGGCGGCAAGCTGGCCTCGCGCGACAGCGGGCCGGACCGGACGTCCGAGATCCTCGGCGCCAACTTCTCACGCCTCGCCCCCTGCCTGCAGGCCGAGGCGCGGCGCAACCGTCGCTTCAAGGGCGTGACGTTGCTCTTTGCCGTCTCCGGCGAGGGCCGGGCGATCGGCTTTCGCCTGCGGGAGAGCGGCGCCAGCAGCCGGCTGCGCAGCTGCCTCAAGCGGGGCGTCGGCCGGATCCGCTTCCAGCGCCACGGTGGCGCCCCCCGGGGCGTCTCCTACCCCATGTACCTCCAACGCTGACTCTCCTGCCGAGCGGCCACCGGGACCGGCACCCCGCTCGTGGCAGCTAGGCGCCCGGCGATAGCTTCGGTATCATCCCCAGCGGAGGACCCAGATGAACAAGGACGAGATCATCCTGTTGCTGTGGCAGTACCTGCGGAGCTTCGGCTGGGCGATCGTGGCGGCGATCTCATTCGCCTTCGCCATGGGTCTGGCGATCAAGGTCTTCGACATGCTGTCGCAGGACATTGACGAGTGGGAAGAGATCAAGAAGGGCAACTGGGGGGTGGCGATGATCTTCACCGCGATGATCCTCTCGGTGGGCCTCGTCCTCTCCAAGGTCATCTGAGCGGGCGGGGCGTGGCCGAGGACCGCAGCAAGAGCGGGCGCGAGCCCGATCCCGAGCTCGCCGACCCGCCGACGCTCCGGGCCGAGGCGCCGCGGGAGGTGGCCCTCGAGCTGGCCCTGCCTGATGGCCAGTCGCTGCAGCTGACAGTGCTCGACCCAGGCGTCGAGCGTCTGGTGGTAGCGCCCGAGCCCGCCAACCCGGCATCCGTGCTCGAGGCGCTTTCACGGCTGGCGCGTGGCGGTCGGGACCAGCTCCACGCCGCTGACTCGCCAGCCGGGGGCGACGAGGCGCTGACGCGCACCCCCACCGCCGACCACCCGGTGCTGACCGTGTCCGAGCCCGCGGCGGAGCTTGGCGACGGGCAGGATCGCGGGCTGGTCGATGATGGTCCCTTGGAGGGCCCTCCGACCCAGCGCTGGTTCGCCGCCCCGCCGGGGGAGGCGAGCGACAGGGCGGGCGGCGGCGAGCGGCGACGGGGACGACCGGTTCGAGGCGGAGCGGCGGCGGCGGTGCTCGCCCAGGGCGGCGAGCGGCGGTCGGTGACGGGCCCGGTGCCGATGGCGCGCGACCAGCGCGCGAGGCGCCAGCAGGCAGAGAGCGGGCGGCGCGTGGGCGTGGCGGCTGGCGGCAAGCTGACGGCGCTGTTCGAGCCGGGCACGCCGGTTCCCGCCGAGGCAACCCACGTCTTCCACACCGAGCGCGACGGCCAGGCCGAGCTCGCCCTTTCGATCTGCGTCCAGCCGGCCGCGGTGGACGCCGAGTGGCGAGTGATTGGCCAGCTCCGCTACCGCGGCCTGGTCCCCCGCCCGGCGGGCCAGGGCAAGGTTGAATTCACCTTCAAACTCGATGATCATCACCAGCTGATGGTGACGGCGCTGGTCGAGGGCATGGTTCACGAGAAGGCGATTCGACTCGCCTGAGCGCGGCCTCGATCCAACGCCTCCCACGGCGAAACCCCGATCGAAACGCGAGGAGATCGACCGATGAGCGCGCAGGAGCGGATCTGGACGACGATGCTGGTGCTGGCGATCAGCGCGGCTGTGGCCCTGGCTAGCGGCTGCAAGGACGACGACGACGACGATGTCGCGGCCAAGCTGAATCAGCTGGCGAAGAAGCTGGGGGCCAAGAGCGGGAGCAAGTCGAAGGACGGCAACCTCGGCGCCAAGCTCGATCACTACATCAAGTGCATCAACCAGCACGCCCGGCGCGTGGCGGACTCGCGCAAGCGTTACATGAACTGGGTCGCCAACCCGGAGGAGGGCCCGACCTGCAGGGAGCGCTACGTCCGTGGCCTCTACAAGCTGACCCTCTCGGTGGACCGCTGCGTCAAGGGGATCAAGACCGCCAAGAAGATGAAGCCGCCGATGCCCGTGCTGGAGAAGGCCGCCGACGGCTACTCCGCGGCGCTGCAGGTGCTCGAGCCCGTGATGCGCAAGGCCTACCGCTACTACGATCAGAAGGACTACAAGGACGACGACTGCGATAAGGGCCGCAAGTTCCACTCCCAGCTGATGCAGGGCTGGGACGAGTTCCGCAAGCACGAGATGGTGGTCCGCACGGAGGTCCGGCGGATCAACGACTCGCTGCAGGCGCGAGAGCTCGGGCGGATCGCGAAGAAGTACGGCAAGGGGCTGCGCT
>JAUVBO010000817.1 GCA_030591195.1 Pseudomonadota bacterium | reverse complement strand
TGTACGTCGTCGTGGTCCTCGAGGAAGCCAAGCAGGCGCATCAACACCTCGGCGTCGCGGCCCTCGACCTTGATCGTGTTCTGCGGCAGCATCGCTACCTCGGACGACTCGACGGTGATCCCCGCGCCACGCAACCCGTCGGCCACCTGGTCGACGTCTCCGGCGCCGCAGTGGACCTCGAAGAACTCACCCTCGTCCTTGACGTCGTCGGCGCCCAGCTCGATCGACTGCTCCATCAGCTGGTCCTCGTCGACGCCCTCCTTCGGCACGGCGATCACGCCGGTCTTGGTGAACATCCAGTTGACGCAGCCGGTCTCGCCGAGGTTGCCGTTGTACTTGCCAAACATGTGCCGAATCTCGGCCACGGTGCGGTTCTTGTTGTCGGTCATCACCTCGACCAGCACCGCCACGCCACCGGGGCCATAGCCCTCGTAGCTGGTCTCCTCGTAGTCCACCCCTTCAAGCTCGCCGGTTCCGCGCTTGATCGCCCGCTCGACCGGGGCCAACGGCATGTTGGCAGCCTTCGCCGAGGCGACAGCGCTACGCAGGCGCGGGTTGGCGCTGACGTCCCCGCCGCCCATGCGCGCGGCGATGGTGACTTCCTTGATCAGGCGACTGAAGATCTTGCCGCGCTTGGCATCGGCCGCGCCCTTCTTGTGCTTGATCGTGCTCCACTTACTGTGGCCGGACATGCATAATTCTCCTACTGTGGCACTGCCGTCCTACAACTGGTACCACAGCCATTCGGTCCCCTGCAAGGCCAAGCCTGCTCGGAAATTCGCCAATGATAAAAAGATGATAAACACCACCCGCTCCCGCCTACTCCCACTCCTAGCTGCCCTGGCGGGCTGCACCGCTGCCGGGGTCCGCCAGCACCCCCAGCCCGTCCCACCCCTCGGCGGCGCCTGGCGCGAGGCCCGAGCTTCGCGGGCGACGTCACCGGCGATGCGCCTGTCGGGACCGATGGCCGACGGCAACCGCCGAGACTTCTCCCTGGCCAACGCCCGGATCATCACGCTGATCCGCGGCGTCGGTGGCGGCGCGCTCGCCGGTGCGCTGCTCGACGGCAGCGGCCGCGCCGGCGATCGCAAGGACAGCATCGGCGCCATGTCCCTTCTCCTGGGCGAGACGCGCTCGAAGACGGAGGTCGTCTGGCGACCACTATTCGTCCGCCTCCACCTCGAGCAGGCCGGTGAGATCGCGACCCTGCGGTTGGTGGGCCGCGATCCGCGGCGGCCCCAGCTTGCGATCGAGCACCGCTACAGCCTCGCCCATGGCGAACGAACCGTCCGGATCAAGACCACCCTGACCAACCGGGGTAAGACGGCGGTCCGCGGCTGCCAGCTGATCGACCAGATCGACTGGGGGGCGACGCGGGTCTTCGTCCCGGGCGTCGGCGCCGACCCCACCGGCGAGGCGAAGGTCGAGTGGGTCGGCGCCTGGAGCCGCGAGGCAAGCTATCTGTACTTCACCACCGACGGTGGTGGCGGTGACGGCCGGCGACCGTTCCGGGCCCGGTTCGCCACCGCCCAGCGGACGCGCATCTCGCCCCGGGGCTCGTTCGCCCTCGCGCCAGGCGCCGCCGTGTCGGTGAGCCGGGCGCTAGCCATCGGCGGACCCGGAGGCCTCGGCCCGCTGCTCGAGCCGCTTCAGCAGGGCCTCGCCCCCGATGGCGTCGGGCAGCTGACGGTCGTCGTCTCTCGCAGCGAGAGCAAGGAGCCTGTGGGTGGGGCGCGGATCGCCCTCGACCATCCCGACGGGCGGCCCGCCTTCGAGGCGCTCACCGGCGAAGACGGTCACGCCGAGCTCCGGTTGCTCGCCGGGCGTTACCGGCTGCGCGCCTTCGCTTCGGGCCGGATCTCGGCGCCCCGCACGGTGGAGATCTCCTCGGGCCGTCCACGGCGGATCGCCCTGGCCGCCGGCCCGCCCTCCCAGCTCGTCTACGAGCTGCGCGAGGCGGACGGCCTCGGCCGGCCCGCTCCAGGCCGGCTAGTGGTGCTCGGGCTGGGCAAGACGCCGACGCCAAACCTCGGGCCTGCCCACGGCATGGCGGGCAACAACACGGTCCTGACCAGCGAGGGCAAGGGAGTGCTGCCGCTGCCGCCGGGACGCTACCGGGTGATCGCCTCGCGTGGGCCCGAGTACGAGCTGTCCGCCGAGGAGCTGGAGTTGGCCCCGTTCCGCGACGCGAGCCTCGTCGCGCGGCCCGCCCGAGCGTTGACCGTCCCGGGCCACGTGGCGGTGGACTTTTCCCAGCGCACCGACCGCGACCCCGCCTGCCCGGTGATGGCCGCCGCCCGCCGGGCGAGCAACCGCGCCGAGGGGATCGGGGCGGTCGCCACGACCTCGCCTCGCGAGGGCACCGACTGGCCCCTCGAGCTCGCCAGACGCGAGTTTCTCGCGGCCGACGGGAGCGCGGGCGAGGTCATCGCCGTTGCTGGCGCCCTCCCCCAGCAGCCGGGGCCGCTCGGAGCGCCGCGACGATCGTCTCAGCGGCTGATCGTGGCCTCGGCCCTGCCGCCCGCACCCTCCAAGACCACCGCGGCGATCGACGCGGTCCGGCTGATCAGCGCCGGAGATTCCATCGAGCGCGTCGAGTCCGCCCTCCGCCGCTGGCTCAGCTGGCTGGGCCGCGGACGTCGGGTGACCGCGTTGGCCGGCACAGCGAGCGACAGCCTGGCCGGCGCTCCGTCAGGCTACCCCCGGACCTACGTCGCCGTGGGCGCCGCCAACGCCACGGCAGCTGCGATCATCACCGCCGCACGGCGCGGCGCCGCCGTGGTCAGCAACGGTGCCTTCATCGACCTCCGGGTCGGGGGCAAGACCCCCGGCGAGCAACTGCGCCTTCGTCGTCGGAGCAGCCGCGTGCGGATCGAGATCAATCTCAAGGCTCCGAGCTGGGTCAAGCTCGACACGGTGACCCTCTACGTCAACGGCAAGCCCTGGGGCAAGCCGCTCCCGGTGACTGGCCCGGCCAAGCCAGGCGCCCCCCGGCTCGAGGCGACGCTCGATGTCCCGCTCTCCGCCGGGGGCCACGTCCTTGCAGTCGCCCGCGGCCCATCCCTCGCCCCGGTGGTGAGCTCGCCGACGCCGGCGCTGGCGATAACCAACCCGGT
>JAUVBO010000608.1 GCA_030591195.1 Pseudomonadota bacterium | reverse complement strand
GCTGGACTCGCAGGTTGATCAGGTTGGCGTACGGATCGTCGAAGTCGGCCTGCAGCAACCGGAGGGTCAGCTCGCCCTCGGCGCCGCAGCCAGCCAGCAGGGCCAGCGCCACGGCGAGCAGTGCGTCAGGCCGTCTCATCGTCAAAGAGTACACAACAACCCGCGAAAACGCCCGCGAGGGAATTCGGTCCACCATGCCCCGCTTGGCGGGGTAAAATGCTGACGCGCTGATGCGACGACGACCGACCACCCTGCTGCCCCTGCTCGCCTCGCTGCTGGCCACGCCCGCGGCGGCCAAGGACAGGGTGTTGCTGGTCGACATCTCGAGCCCTCGGATCGCCGCGCCGCTGCGCGAGCAGGTCCTCGTTGGCCTGGTCACCGGCCTCGGCGACGGCGGCCTGGAGCCACGCCGCCCGCCACGCGATGCTGGGGTCGCCCTGGGCAAGAAGATCGACGGCATGCGCGGAGAGGCGAAGCAACTCGCCCAGCGCTTCAAAGAGCAGGAGGCGCTCGAGCGGCTGCGTCGGGCCGAGGCGGCCTATCGGGCCGGCGCCGGGCGGCTGACCAGCGTCGAGCCGTTGATCGCGATCCTGCTCGACCGGGCAAAGCTCGAGGTGGACACCGGCAAGGCGGCGGAGGTCAGGCAGACCCTCCGGCGCCTGGCGGTGCTCGATCCCGAGCTGACGCTCGACCCGGGCCGCTTCGTGCCCCAGTTGGTGCGCGCCTTGGCTGGCCTGCGCAAGAAGGCCGCCCGTCGTCAGGGGCAGCTGCGGGTGACCAGCACCCCGTCTGGCCTGCCGGTGTGGATCGACGGCGAGCCCGACGACACGGCCACCACGCCGGCCGAGTTGACCCTGATCGCCGGCGAGCACCTGGTCTCCGCCGGCTCACGCCACAGCGCTCGCAGCCAGCTGGTGACCGTGGAGCAGGACAGCGACGCCTCGGTGCGGCTGACCTTCGCCGAGCCGGACGACAACCAGCTACGCGCCGTGGGTCGCGAGGCGTCGGCCGCCTGGGTGGTGGCGGTGAAGGTCAACGCTCAGGGCGGCAAGCACCGAGTGACCCTGCGGGTGATCTCGGCCCGGACGGTCAAGGTCGCCCGCGAGGTTAGCTCCGAGCCCTTCGCCGCCGGCCAGAGCACCTGGGCGCTGAGCAAGCTGTCCCTCACGGCCCTGCCGCTCCTCGGTGGAGCGGCGCTGGACGACAAGCGACCCCCGCCAAGCACCCCACCCCCGGTCACCGACGATGACGACTCGCTGCTGAAGAAGTGGTGGTTCTGGACCGCCGTCGGCGTGGCGGTGGCGGCCGGTGGGGGCGTGACCGCCGCGGTGTTGCTGACCGGCGATCGCAGCGTGCGCCTGCGCCTCGTCCCCTGAAGTCTGCGCCGAAGTGGTGTCGGCGCGCGAAGGCGCGCCGCGTTGTGGGGTGAAGCCGGGAAATTCGCGCCTTTTCCGGCGAGGGGAGCTGGTGAAGCTCCCCTATAGTGGGATGTTGCCGTGCTTGCGCGCCGGGTTGTCCTGGCGCTTGTTGCGCAGCATCTTCAGCGCGCTGACGATCCGCGGGCGAGTGTTGCGCGGCAGGATCACCTCGTCGATGTAGCCCAGCGAGGCGGTGCGGTAGGGGTTGGCGAAGGTGCGGCGATAGTCCTCGGTCAGCTCGGCCCGCCTGGCGTCCGGGTCCTCGGCTGTGGCCAGCTCGTTGCGATAGAGGATGTTGACCGCGCCCTCGGAGCCCATCACCGCGATCTCGGCGTTCGGATAGGCGTAGTTGATGTCGCCGCGGATGTGCTTCGACGACATCACGTCGTAGGCGCCGCCGTAGGCCTTTCGCGTGATCACCGTGATCTTCGGCACGGTGGCCTCGGCGTAGGCGTAGAGCAGCTTGGCGCCGTGGCGGATGATGCCGCCGTACTCCTGGTCGGTGCCGGGCAAGAAACCGGGCACGTCGACGAAGGTCACCAGCGGGATGTTGAAACAGTCGCAGAAGCGGACGAACCGCGCGGCCTTGACCGACGCGTTGATGTCGAGGCATCCGGCGAGCACGGCCGGCTGGTTGGCGACGATGCCCACCGGGTGGCCGTCGAAGCGGGCGAAGCCGACGACGATGTTCTTCGCCTGGTGCTGCATCACCTCGAGGAAGTAGCCGTCGTCGACGACAGCTTGGATGATGTCCTTGATGTCGTAGGGCTTGGCCGAGTCGCGCGGCACCAGCGTGTCGAGCGCGGTCACCACCCGGCCGGCCGGATCGTCAGTGGGGTGCAGCGGTGGGTCCTCGGTGTTGTTCTGCGGCACGAACGAGAGCAGCTCGCGGATGCCCTGGATGCAGCTCGCCTCGTCGGGGAACATGAAATGGGCCACGCCGCTCTTGCTGTTGTGGGTCGAGGCGCCGCCGAGCTTCTCCTTCGTCACCTCCTCGTGGGTCACCGTCTTGATCACGTCGGGACCGGTGATGAACATGTAGCTGCTCTTGTCGACCATCAGGATGAAGTCGGTGATCGCCGGCGAGTAGACCGCCCCGCCGGCGCAGGGGCCCATCACCGCCGAGATCTGCGGGATGACGCCCGACATCAGCGTGTTGCGCAGGAAGATGTCGGCGTAGCCGCCGAGCGACTCGACGCCCTCCTGGATCCGCGCGCCACCCGAGTCGTTGAGCCCGATCACCGGCGCGCCGACCTTGGCCGCCAGGTCCATGATCTTGCAGATCTTGGCCGCGTACACCGCCCCGAGGCTGCCGCCGAAGACGGTGAAGTCCTGGGCGAAGACGTAGGTCAGCCGCCCGCGTACCTCGCCGTAGCCGGTGACGATCCCGTCGCCGAGGACCTTTTTTTGCTCCATGTCGAAGTCGGTGCAGCGGTGGGTCGCCAGCCGGTCAAGCTCGGCGAAGCTCCCCGGGTCGAGCAGCAGCTCGACCCGCTCTCTCGCGGTGAGCTTGTTCGCCGCGTGCTGCTTGGCGACCCGCTTGCCGCCGCCGCCGAGCAGCGCCGCGGAGTTGAGCTGCTCGAGGTGGGCTACCGGGTCGATGTCTGCGCTGGGCTGCTGGGACTGTTTTTCACTCACTGCTATATCCTCTGCTCGCTGTATCGCTCGATCGCCTGCAGTTGCTCGGCATTCAGCCCGATGAGCTCGGCCTCGCTGCCCTGCTCCGGGCGCTCCGGGTCGAAGCGCAGGCGCGCCTCGCACTCGATGTGGCGCACGGTGGCTCCCGGCTCGTTGGTCGCTGGCGGCAGGTCAAAGCGCAGCGCTGCGTTGGCATCGCCGTCGATCGGCAACCCGTCGACGAGCTCGAGGCGCGGCGGTGGGCCGAGGGTCACCCGACAGCTGAGTCGGAACCGTCGCTGGCCGGCGCAGTCGCCGTCCTGCAGCCCGATCTCTGCCGTGACCCTCAGGGGTGCGCCGATTGGCATCGCCGTCGCTCGCCTTTTCGTCCGTGCGGGCCCAACCACGTGGCGCCCGCGCGGCCCAGATGTAGCCGATGCGCGGGGTGGCCGTCAATCACGGGGGTGACGCGGAGGGTTCTGGCCGGCTCCGGCACGAGGTGGCGCTCTTGCTGGATCCTCAGCGTCGCGGTAGCCGGCAGGCGCTGGCTCCGGGGAGACCAGCTTCGGATACTCGGTGAAGGAGTAGCGGGCCTCGCGCAGGTACGGATCCGGGAGGGTCTGGTCGAGCAGGCGCGCCAGCTGGTCAAGTTCGTCAAGCAACGCGGCGCGCGCGGCGCGGCTGGCGGGCGACAGCAGGCTAGTACCCCGGCAACTTGGCTCCGACGAGTTGGAACCGCCGCCAAACCGTTGAGGCG
>JAUVBO010000526.1 GCA_030591195.1 Pseudomonadota bacterium | reverse complement strand
GGTGCTGCTCGCTCATCCCGTTGACCAGCTCGCGGTTGATCTCGAGCACGGTGCACTCCTCGGCAGCGCGCACGGTCGCCGAGCGCGCGAGCTTGGTCAGCAGCGCGATCTCGCCGAAGAACGCCCCCTCTTCGAGCCGCGCCACCTCGATGTCGTCGCGATGCACGCTCACCTCGCCCTCGACCAGCACGAAGAGCGCGTCCCCCTCGTCGCCCTGGCGGATGATCTCGTCGCCGGGCTCGTGCTGTCGGACGGTGACCTGCTCGATCAGCTGCTTGAGCGCCGCCCGGTCGAGCGACGAGAAGAGCTGGGTCGGCGGCAGCTCCTCGGGCGCGAGCTGGCCCGGCTGGTGGACAGCATCGGCGATGGCGGCGAAGGCGGCGTCGATCTCGCCCAGTGGAATCTCGAACGACGAGCCGATCCCCGGGATACGCGCTGCCTGGCGCTGGGCCCGGGGGACCAGCTGGCGCAGGTCGATGGCGTCGAGCGACTCGCCGAGCGGGATCGTCCGGGGCGGCACCGGTATTGGCAACGCGGGCGGCACCGCGCGGTTGCGGCACAGGGCCACCGGCGCGGGAGCGACCGGCGACGGCCGCGCGGGCGACGGCGACGGGGCCTCGCCCGTGTCGTAGTCGCCGATCAGCATCGCGTCGCTGATCGGGATCGCCGGATCGCTGATGATGATCTCGTCGCCGAGGCTGACCTCGGCCGGATCGCCGACCACCACCTCGCCCGGATCGCTGACCTCGGCCGGATCGCTGAAGACCACCTCGTTCGGCTCGATCACCGCCACCTCGGCGGTCTCGACCCGCACCAGCCCGTCGCTGACCGGCGCCGGCAGGGCGACGATCACCTCGGCAGGCGCCTCGTTGCCGCACAAGTCGGCGACCTCGATCTGGGTCTGCTGGTGGTCCGGCTCGAGGCCGAGGATCAGCTTGCCGAGGGCGATGGCCTTGATCGCGAAGCCGAGCTCGGCGTAGCGCCGGGCCGCGGCCTGGTAGGCCGCCACCGCCGGGGCGCCCTGGTCCAGGCGCTCGTGGGACTCACCCAGCTTCTGGTGCCAGCGCGGCTCTTCGGGCTCGAGCTCGCAGAGCCGCTCGAGGATCGGCACCGCCCTGGCGTGGTGACGGCCAGTGAGCAGGGCGCGGACCTTGAGCTTGAGCGCGGCAAGCTCCTTCTGCTGCTTCTTCTTGAGGCTCATGATCAGGCGAATCTTAGACCCTCGCCGCCGAGTGAACAACGCTGTCGTGCTACCGTGAAGGCCGAGGAGGATCGTTCGCTGCCGGACAGACGACTCGCCACGGTGCTACGCACCGGCCGCCGGCTGCGCACGCTGGGCATCGACGACAGCCCGTTTTCGGTGGGGCAGGCCGAGCCGGTGCTGGTGGTCGGCGCGGTCTACAGCGCCGACCAGTTCGAGGGGTTGCTCTCCTGCCGGGTGACGCAGGACGGCGAGGACGCCACCGACCGGCTGGCCGCGATGATCGGCGGATCGAAGTTCGCGCCCCAGCTCCACCTGGCGCTGCTCGACGGCGTCTGCCTCGGGGGCTTCAACGTGATCGATCTGCCCGAGCTCGCGCGACGGCGCCAGCGCCTCCAGCGCGCCGGGCCGATCCACCGGGCCGGTGAGCTGCTGTTTCAGCCCGCGGGCGCCTCGACCGAGCTGGTCCGGGAGGCGATCGCCCGCAGCGTGGTCCAGGGCATAGCTGCCCGAGTGCCTCCGCGCGGCGCACCTGATCGGCGCCGGGATCGTCACCGGCGAGAGCGGCCGCCGGGCCTGAGCGCGGGTGGTCGTTGGCGTTGGCGTCAGTAGCTGCACTTGCCCTTGCCGCCGCTGGTCGCCTTGCAGGTCGAGCTGACCGGGGGGCTACAGGTTGCCACCGGCGGGCAGCCCTGCTGACAGGCGGCGGAGTCGAAGGTCTGGAGGATCTTCTCCATGTTCCGCAGCGTGTCGCCGTTGTTGGTGTTGGCGAAGATCTCACAGCGGCACTTGACCCCGCCGGGGATCTTCTCGGTGCACTGGGGGGCGCTGACCGCCGGGTCGCAGGCCATCGCGTCGCCGACCAGGTTGCCGTAGGCGATCTCGAGGTCGACGCAGCTCATCTTGCTCAGGTCCTCGCAGATGTCACCCGAGCACTGGAAGTCGCACTCGCAGATCCCGGTGCCGTCGCAGTTGAAGGTGCCCGCCGCGCAAGGCTTGCAGGTCGTGGTCGCCGCGTCGCAGAAGGAGCTCTCGCCGCCGCAGGCGCCCTGGTAGTTGACCACGCAGGTGTCGGTGGTGGTGCACGCCTGGCTGGCCTCGCAGAGGTCGACGCCGTCGCAGTTGAAGCTGCCCGGCGCGCAGGCAGCGCAGGTGTTGCTCGTCCCGTCGCAGAAAAAGCCCTCGCCGCCGCAGGCGTTCTGCTGGCTCGGGGCGCAGGGCTGGCTGGTTCCGCCTCAGGCCTGCGAGCTCTCGCACGGGCCGCTGCCGTCGCAGTTGAACAGCTCGGCCTGACAGCTCTGGCAGCTGCTGGTGGTCACGTCGCAGTAGGCCGAGAAGCTGTTGCAGGCGTGAGGGACCTCGGCCGAGCACTGGCCAGCAGCCGTCGAGCCGCAGGCCGCGCCGACGCAGGCCTTGTCGCACTCGCAGCCGTTGCCGGCAGCCTGGCCGAGGTCACCGTCGCAGTCGTTGAAGCCGGCGCGGCAGCCGCAGGTGCCAGCCGCCGTGCAGTCGGCGTTGGCCCCGCCGGGCTGCCCGGGGGTGCAGCCCGGCGCCGCGACGCACTGGCCGGTGGACCAGTTGCAGGTCAGGCCCGCGGCACAGGGCGGGCACTGCTTGGGGAGGTTGTTATCGTCGTTGCTGCTGCAGCCGGCGAAGCAGACCACCAGGGCTATCGCGAGGATTGGCGAGCGCGGTGTCATCCTGTCCTCCATCGACCGAGCATACCGCGGATCAGCTGCTCCCGATCAACACGCAGAGGCCATCGACGCATTTGTGGGTGTCGATGCACGCGCCACAGTCGGTGCCACACTTGGGATCCTTGCCGCACTCGATACCGCCGCAGCAGGTGTAGCAGGTGGTGAACCCGACGCACTGCTGCCCGGTGTCGCAGCACCCGGCGCCGCAGGCGACGTAGGCGCAGACACAGGCGTAGGTCGGCGGATCGTCCGCGTTGCTGATGGCGCAGATACTTTGCGGAATACAGGACCCGGCGCAGAAGCCGCCGCAGCCGTCGGCGGCGCCGCACTTGACGCCGTCGCAGTCGGGCACGCAGACGCAGGTGCCTCCATCGCAGGTGAGATCCGCGGCGAGGCACGGCCCGCCCGGGCAGGGGTTGCCGCAGCCATCGTCGGCGCCGCAGTCCTTGCCCACACAGTCGGGCACGCAGCTGCAGGCGCCCTCGTCGATCTGGCCGTCGCAGTCGTTGTCATAGCCATCGCAGCTCGACTCCGCCGGGCTCTCGTAGGGCAGGCCGAGCTGAGCCGCGTTGGCGGCGTAGTTGGCTCCCGAGCAGTCGATCCAGCCGGCTACGCCACCGCAGGACTGCTGGGCGCCCAGGCAGACACCGAGCTGCTGGCTGCACAGCGGCCGGATCAGGCCGTCGTCGCTGATGCTGTTGCAGTCGTTGTCCAGCCCGTCGCAGGCCTCGATCGTCGGACCGACGGTGTAGACGCAGCCCTGCCACTGGCCGTCGCCACCGCAGCTGCGGGTGCCGACGCACTGGCCCACCCCGCAGGACATCACGGAGCCGGGCAGGCAGCTGCAGCTCGCGACCGCGCAGTCGAAGGCGCAGCTGCCGTCCACCTGCTGGCAGGCCTCGTCGGCGGGGCACGAGGCCGCCGGTCCCCACTCGAGGCAGGCATCGGCGTCGTGGTCCGCGGCGCAGGTCCGGTAGGCGGTGGCGCTCGCGCAGCTGCGAGCACCGTCCACGGGGCAGTCGTCGGAGCAGACCGTGACGCAGGCGCCGTGATCGCAGGCTGGGGTAGAGGCCGGGCAAGGCTCGGGCGCGCCCCACTCGGCGCAGCCGAGAGCGCCAAGCTCGCAGGGCACCACCGCGCTCTGCCCATCGGTGGTCGCGGTACAGGTCCGCTCGCCGAGAGTGCAGGCGTCGATGCACACCGCGCTGTCGGCTC
>JAUVBO010000414.1 GCA_030591195.1 Pseudomonadota bacterium | reverse complement strand
GGCGTCGACATCCGAGAGGGTTAGGCGCAGCTCGTGGGGGGCGCCGGGCCTTGCCGGTTGGTAGTCCAAGTGCAAGGCCACCTTGCCCCGCGCGTCGGAGCGGCCGACGGGCTGACCGGCGAGGTCGACGGTGAAGCCCTCGGGCGTTCGCTCGATGCGTCCGACCTGCAGCGAGAGCAGCGCGTGGCCGTGGCCGTAGCTGAGCCGCCCGCCGAGCGATGCGCCACGGCGGAGCATCCAGCCCCGACGAGGCTCGAGGTCCAGGGCCGTCGCTGACAGCTCGAGCAGCGCGCGCCCGGCGACCGCGATCCGTAGGGGACCGAGGACCAAGCGCGTCGAGCGGCCCGGGCGGCCCGCTGCGGGGTTGACGTTGATCTGGTCGACCTGCAGCGATATCAGTGTGCCGCTCGGACCGATGCAGCCCACGGCCAACGACCCGTCACGGACGCCGACGCTACGCCACGACCAGGTGTGCTGACCGCGCCGGGTCGCCGCTCCACCCGTGCGCCCTCCGAGGCTTCCCAGCTGCTGGAGGATGGTGCGACACCGCGAAGCGGCCCAGCGTGGTCGGAGCCGCGGGCGGTGCAACACCAGCGCGGGGCTGCCTGCGCCGGCCCCGGCCGTTCGGATCTCGACCCGGTCCACCTGGAGGATCTCGCCGATGCGTACTTGGTGCAGCACCACCGCGGGCTTGAAGCTGAGGCCGAGGCGCTGGACCGACGAGGGCAGGCCGCTGGCCCGGGTCAGCGCCGTCTCGAGCAGTTGTAGGGATCGCCGCTCCCCGTCATGGGAGAGCCACAGCCCTGCCAGCGCGAGGCTCGCAGCAGCCAACCACAAAGCAATCACCGGACGGAGAGGGCGCAAGGGTAGTTCCTTGGGACCGATGATAGGGTGGCCTCGGGCCAGGTCCAGTTTTTCCATTATCTGAGCCACGCGACGGGTGCCGCGCTTGACAGCGGGCGGGCGGCTGAAGGATCACTTGGCCGTGACCTCATCGTCGAACGCGCCGTTGCGGTGGACCGACCTCGGTCGGGTGGAGTACACGGCCGCGCTAGAGCTGCAGAACAGGATCAAGGCGCAGGTGGCCGAGGGCCTCCAGGGTGATACCTTGTTGCTGCTGGAGCACCCCCCGGTGATCACCCTCGGACGCTCGGCGAGCGCGGCCAACGTCCTGGTGTCGGACGCTGAGCTGGAGCGGCGGGGGATCGCCAAGCACCAGATCGGGCGTGGCGGCGATGTGACCTACCACGGGCCGGGCCAGCTGGTCGGGTACCCGATCCGGCGCATTGGGCGGGCCATCGCGGCCCACGTCCGAGGCATCTCCGACGCGCTGATCGCGTTGCTCGGCGAGCACGGGATCGAGGGATCCTGGGACGCGCGCACGCCGGGCGTGTGGACGCGAAGCGGCAAGATCGCGGCCGTCGGCGTGGATGCGCGCGGCGGCGTGGCGACCCACGGCTTCGCGCTCAACATTCGCCCCGATCTGGCCGACTACGAGGTGATCGTCCCGTGTGGTCTGCGCCAGCCGGTGACCTCGATGAAGGTCATGGGGGTCGATCCGCTGCCGACGCTGGTCCAGACGGCCGCCCGCCTGGCGGGGCTGCTCGGCGAGGCGTACGGCGTCGAGATCGCAGCGGCCTGTCCGGGCGAGCTGAGCCGCCCGGCACCCGGAGCCGAGAGATGATCGACCGAAACGTCCGCCGACCAGGGACCGTAGTCGTGGCATTCGTCGTCATCGGCGTCGGAGCTGGCGGGTGTCCCAAGCGCGAGCCCGGGCCCCCCAGCCGGCTGACGCTGGCGCGCGTGGTGGTCAAGGACCACACCCGGGGGGCGCTGCGGGTGCCTGGCCTGACCGACGCCAAGCTGATCGAGCGGGTCAAGAGCCGGTTGCGGAAGAGCGGGAGATTCGAGCTGAAGCCCGACGCCAAGGTGGGAGCCTATTTCCTCAAGATCGACCTCGGCCTGCGGCGGGACGGTGATGACCTGACGGCCCTGATCAGCGCGCGCGCCGAGTCCAGGGGCCGGCTCGAGGTGCCGACCTTGCAGGCAAGCGCGACGGTTCGCAAGAAGGAGGCTGCGGGTGCCTTGGCCCGGGCGCGCGAGACTCATCTGCTGGCGGTCCTCGACCGGTCAACCGATGATATCGTCCACCAGGCGATGTTGACGGTGGCGCCTCCGGAGCGCGTGGTCGCGGAGTTGAAGCGAGCCCGGCAGGGGCGGGAGGCTCTCGGCGCAGCGATCGAGATCGCGGCTGTCCGTCGGCTGAAGGCCGCCGTGCCGGCCCTGATCGCGCTGCTCGAGCACGAGGCGCAACCGATCTCCGACCGGGCGATCGGGGCGCTGGTGGCCATCGGCGATCGGCGAGCGGTCAAGCCGCTGACCCGGCTGACCAAGTTCTCCGACACGGCGCGAATGGCCAAGGTGATCGACGGCATAGGTGCGCTCGGGGGCAAAGAAGCCAAAGAATACCTCGAGTTCGTGGCCGTTGGGCACGAAGACGCTGACATCAAGAACCTCGCCCGCGAGGCTCTCGAACGAATGACCCGCAAGGCGGGCAGCAGCAGGATGAGCAACAAGGGCGATCCTGATCACAGCAATTGAACAAAGCGATCAGCTACCACGTATGAAAAGGTCGAGTCGGGCGTGTGCTCGGCAAGCGGCCGACTGACCGACCGTCCGTAATACCGTTGTGTTGCTGTTCACGGCTCAGCCGGGATAGACTGCCGGACCGAAAAAGAAAACGATCACGGCAAACGCTCGGCCTGTCTTATGGAGGCACAAATGAGGAAGAAGAGAGCTCTCGTTCTTGGACTACCGGTGGTGGCGATGGTGTGTAGCCTCGGGCTGCTCGCACCGCGCGAGGCCGAGGCGCAATACTACGGAGGCGGCGGCTATCGCATGGGCGGTGCTCGTCCCGGGGCACGATCGGCCTCGAACTTCCGGCACCGGATGCATGCCTACGTCGGCGGCCAGCTCGGCGGTTTCTTCGTCGCCAAGCAGGTGACGGACTACGCCGAGGGGTATCTGAGCCACGGCGGTGGCGGCGGGCTGTACGGCGGCTTCCGCCTGGGCCCATTCCTCTCGCTGGAGGCGAACTGGAACATCAGCTTCCATGACGACGCGATCAGCGCGCAGAGCCCGTTCGAGAGCCTCTACCTGATGACGCTCACGGCTGACGCCAAGATCCACATCCCGACCTATGGGCCGGTGGAACCCTTCATCCAGGGTGGCATCGGCTTCGCGTACCTCGGCGCGATGTACGAGGGGACCTACGACACCTACGATCAGAACCTGGCCACGGGCCCGGCGTTCCGCCTCGGCGGCGGCCTGGACTTCTGGCTCGGGCCATTCTTCTCGTTCGGCGGCCGGCTGCTCTACCAGGGGCTGTATTTCTCCGAAGACAGTTACGGGAGCAAATCAAACGCCGCCAAGAGCAACTTCGTCAACGGGGTGAGCCTCGACGCGACCGCGACGTTCCATTTCTAGGCGCCATTTCTAAGCGGTTCACTTCCCATTCTGGATAGACGTCGTCCGGCGTCTGAGTTCCATCCATCCATCCATCCATCCATCCGACCTTGCGTCCCCTCGGGAGGTTGCCCCAGTGGTTTGCCACTGCGACCTTGTCCCCTCACTCGCCCCGTAACGTATAGTCAACATGGGTGACATACGGATCGGTCCTTGCACCTGTACCAGCAAGCGTAACTCGTTAGCATGACAGATCCTGCAGGATCACTTGTCGTGATGGCCAGTGTATGTAAACTTTGTTGACGCATGGGGTCTTTCCGTTGGCAACGATGAAACCGGTCCACGGGCGGTACCATATCGAGCGAGTGATCGGTCGGGGTGCCAACTCGGTGGTCCTCGGGGCTCGTGACGTTCAGCGCCCTGATGCGCCCGTGGCGCTCAAGGTCTTTCTGGGCGCTCTGGACCGCGTGAGCGTCGAATTTGCTCACATCTCGCAGCTCAACCACCCAAACTTGGTGCCTGTTCGCGACGTCGGGCGACTTCAACGAGATCTGGACATCGAAGGCTCGGTCATCGCAGCGCCGGCACCTTTCCTGGCCTTTGACCTGGTGGAGGGGGTGACCGCCGACGTCCATGTCCACGCGGGCGGGCCTGCAAGCGAGCGCCCCCGGCGACTCCAGGGGCTGCTGAGCGATGTGGCCGAGGCGCTGCTGTATCTGCATCGAAACGGCCTGAGACACTACGATGTAAAGCCCGATAATGTCTTGATTAATGCCGACGGGGTTAGTGTGCTAGTGGACCTGGGGTTGGCGGGGTTCGACCGCCCGGTCCTGGCCCGCGGCACGCCGGCTTTCATGGCTCCGGAGATGCTCTCCGGGCAGGCCGATCACCGCGCGGACCTCTATGGGCTCGGCGCGACCGGTTATGCCCTCGCGACGGGCCAGTCCCCTTTCGCTGCCTTGTCGGGGCCCGAGCTGTTTCGGGCGATCCTGGAGCAGGAGCCAGCGCTGCCGGCGGAGCGGGCACCGTGGCTGGATCCCGCCGCCAGGAAGCTGATCTTGTGGCTGCTGCGAAAGGACCCTAGCCAGCGTCCATCGTCGGCCCAGACCGTCCTCGCCGAGCTCGCGCGCATCTCGGGAGACCACGAGCGGGTTGTCGAGCTGACGTCCCGGCCAATGGTCACGCCTCCCGCGTTCGTCGGGCGAGAGTCAGCGCTGAAGACACTCG
>JAUVBO010000507.1 GCA_030591195.1 Pseudomonadota bacterium | reverse complement strand
GGCAGGTGGTGGTGCCGCTGATGGGCGCGATTGCAACGCTCGACGCCAAGGCCGGCGGAGACCTCGACCTCGGTGACGGCATCAGCCTGGCGGTGCCCGCAGGCTCGGCCGCTCAGCCGAGCCTGCAGAACGAGCTCGCCGTGGCCGGGGCCAAGGTCGCTCCGGGCGATCTGCACCCGCGGCTGGTCGGCGCAGCGCCCGCCGGCGCGGCGCCGGTGGCGGCCTACCTGTTCGTGCCGGTGGAGGCCACCCTCGCCACGCCGGCCGGCTTCTCGCTGCCCGCGCCGGGCCTGGCGGCGGGCACGGCGCTGACCTACCACGGGGTCGACGCCGACACCGGCAGGGTCGAGCTCGGCGGCGAGGCGGTGGTCGACAGCGCGGGCAAGCTGGTCCCCAAGCCCGGCTCGGGCCTCGGCCGCCTCGGCTGGCTGCTCTTCTACGTCGACTAGCATCGATGCCGATCAGCATGGGTCCCAACCACCGGAGGTTGTTGGGGATCCTCGCTGACTGCTCGAGAAGCAGAGCTTGCGCGGGATCCTGCACGCGGTCGCTGTCCGTTCCCCGCGTGTGTCCCCGGAGAGCCCCTTTGGTGTCGCCGGTGTTTCACGATCATTCGCGCTGCGCGGCGGCGCGAGGGGCAGAACCCGTTTGCTTCCGCTCGGGTGCCTCCCGAAAGCGAAGCGCCATCATCGATCTCTCGAGGTGACGAGCCTCTCTCGGAGATCTGTGGCCGAAAAGGGTGCCGGTCGCTACGAGTGACCGGCACTGCCGAGGATCGGTGCCCCAAATGGGGGTCGATCCTCGGATGTGATCTTCCACTCAACGACATCTGTCCCGACACGGGGTAGACCCTGGCGAGCCCAAGGGCCCAAACCCGCCCAAGTCGAGCGCCGCGAAACACCTGTCGGGTGTCTTCCCCGGGAAGCGTCTAACATGGCGCGACCACGACGATCTCTCCCGGCGCACAGGGCGGTCGGATGAACCTTTTCGCCGCTCCGTGACACCAATGGTCAGTCCTGCGTAACAATATTAGGTTCTCGCACCCCTCGCGAAACGGAGCTCCCGGTGTCCGGCGACATAGGGCATCCCAGAAGTACGCGCCCCGCCGCGCCCGGTCGGTTTGGCAAGACTGCGCCCGGCCTGCGGCGCCAGGGAGCGCGAGGCGACGGCGCTCGCCTCAACCGCCGGGTCTCGAGGCGTGGGACGATCCGGCGGCAGTTGCTGTTTCGCCACGTCGATCAGGCGGTGTTCAGCGTCGATGCCACCGTCGACGTCAGCGAGGGTGGGCTGTTCATCGCCACCGCCCGGCCGCTGGTCGTCGGCAGCCGGATCATCGGGATCATGCGCGTCGACCGCCACGGCGAGGCTCCGCCGATCCGCTTCGACGGTGAGGTCACCTGGCGTTCGCCGCGGCTCGACGACTCACCAAAGGGCCCAGGCGTGGGAGTGCGCTTCACGCATCTCGAGCCCGGGTCCCGCCGGCGGCTCGACGCCCTGCTGGCGTAGATGTCCTCAGAAGCCGCCGCGGTTGCCCCAGTAACCTCGGCCGTTCTCGTCCTCGGGCGGGTCGTAGCAGACCCCCTCGTAGCTGAGCACGTCGAGGTACCTCACGTCGTTGATGATCCGGACCATCCCGGAGACCTGGGCTTCAGCGTCGACCAGCCTGGTCAGCGCGCGTCCCTTGCCTCGCGGCACGATCACGTAGCGCGCCTGGTCCGACTGGATCGACACGCAGGTGACCTTCCCCTGTTTGTTGACCACGTGCGGGTCGATGAAACCCAGCACCGTGACAAGCCGCCCGTTGCCCACATTCCCCTCCTTGTCAGGTGTCGAACCTACAAGGTAGCAGGTGGCATCTGGTTTTCAACGGAGGGCGCGTGGGATCAGAGGACGAAGCAGTTGCAGAAGTCGACCTGATCGATCGGGCAGCGGTTGATCTCCTCGGCCTTGTCCTTGAGCTGGGCGGCGCAGGTTGTCTCGCGAAACAGCTCGACCGCCGCGTTGCCCTCGTCGACGGCGGTGCGGCACTTGCTGATGCTGATCGGGTCCTGGTCGCGGCAGTCGAGGCGCTCGAGGCATCGCTCGAGCTTGTCGGCGGCCTCGAGGCAGGGCTCGCTGCTGCAGCCACCGGCGAGAGCGACGACCGCCGCCACGGCGGCCAAGAGGATCAGGAGGCGCTTGTTCATTTGACCGGCACTCCGAGCGTGTCGGCAAAGCCTAGCATGGCTCACGCCGTTGCGGAGTTGCCCACTGGGTGGTACCGTCCACGACGACGCCTGACATCGCGAACGATCTTCACAGGATACTGGAATGTTTCGACTTCTTGCGATCGCCGCCCTCCTCGTTTCGCCCCCACTCGCGCTGGCCCAGGTCAGTGCCCCGTCGCTCGCTGCCACGAGTCAGCCGGCGAGCCAGCCGGCGAGCCAGCCGGTGGCCCCCGCCCGCTCCGACGTTTCGCCGAAGAAGAAGGCCAAGCCCGACGATGCGGGGGTGGCCAAGCCCATCGGTGCCTGCCCGGCACCGCCGGCGACGACGGCCGGCGACGGCGACCCGACCGTCGCCGATCCGTCCGACGGCGAGCGGCGCGGAGGGGCGTGGTCTCGCGACATGGACACGCGGATCCGCCTCGTCCGGCGCGGCGCGTTCACGCTCCACATGGGCGCGATGATCCAGGTGCAGGGGGCCTTCTACGCCGGCGCTGACGCCGCGCGGCAGTTCGAGGACCCCACGGACAACGAGGGCTTCTTGCTCCGTCGGGCGCGCTTTGGTTTCTCGGGCCAGCTGTTGCCCGACGTCGCCTTCTACCTCGCCGTGGACATGAAGGACACGGTGGCGGCGGCCAGCGGCGGTGACATTGGCAACGAGCTGCTCGACGCGACCATTACCTGGAACCGGTACTCGATCGTCCAGATCTCCGCCGGCGTCGACCGGGTGCCCTTCTCGGCCTTTGCGCTGCAGTCGTCGAGCAAGCTGGTGGTCATCGAGCGGCCGCTGATGGTCCGGCTGCTCGACCTCGATCGGCGGGTCGGCGTCCGTGTCTCGGGCGAGCTCGGCTCGCTCGACTATGCCGTCGGGGTGTTCAACGGTTCGGCCGGCGTGACCTCGGGCAACCGCCTCGCGGGGCTGGCCGCCGCCGCGCGGCTCGGCTATCACATCCTCGGGCGACGCACGAGCTTCGTTCCCCGCGAGCCCGGGATCTACTTCGGCGGCGCCTACGTCTACGATAACGGCCCGGTGGTCAACTCCGACCGGATCGCGGTCGGGCTCGAGCTCGTCGGCTTCCGCACCAAGCTCACCAGCGAGCTGCTCTGGCAGCGCTCCAACCCCGACGCGGTGCCCGCGGGCGCGCCCGACGCTGGCGCGGTGACCCGTTGGGGGGTGGCGGGCGAGCTGTCGGTCTTCGTCTGGCGCCAGTACGTCCAGCTCGCCGGGCGCTACGAGTACTTCCGCGACAACGAGCAGCTGATCGAGTTTGGTCGCCAGCAGCTGATCTCGGCCGGGCTCAACATCTACCTCTGTCGAAACCGGTTCAAGCTGCAGGCGAACTACATCAGGAGGGACGAGCTGACCGGCCCGGAGCTGAGCAACGACATCGCCTTCGCCCAGGTCCAGGCGGCGTTCTAGCTGCCTTGCGGCGAGGTGGGTGGCGATCCACAACAAACTTCATCTCTGACAGTGGA
The DNA here is from genome assembly GCA_030591195.1 of Pseudomonadota bacterium. The sequence continues at coordinate 537 of JAUVBO010000507.1, read as the reverse complement.
AGAATGACGATGAACGCCCGAGTTGCCCTGGTCGCCCCGCTCTCGCTGCTGCCGCTGCTGGCAGGCTGCGCGGACGGGCGCCAATTCGCCAAGGCCTTCGAGATCACCGAGATGGCCCAGACCATCGGCGGCCCCGCCGCGGTGGGCCGCCCCGGTGACCTGATGCTCGAAAACGACCGCATCCGGGCGATCATCCACGGCCGGCACAACACGCGCTCGACCCTGCCGCTGTCCAACGGCAGCCTGGTCGATCTCGACATCCAGCGCCCCCACCACGCGTTCGGCGTCGGCAAGGGCGCCGACGCCTGGTACGAGCTCGGCCCGATGGTCAACCTCAAGGTCAACAACTCCAAGACCCTCTCTCATGGAGCGTCGGGCGAGGTCGGCGCCGCGCCGGCGCCCAAGCCGGGGTGCGCGCGGGTCAGCGTCGCCGGCAACGGCGAGAGCTTCATGGGGGTGCTCGGCCTGCTCGACCTCGTGATGAAGCGGTCCTACCCGGACAACCTCGAGATGGTCACCGACTACGACGTCTGCCCG
>JAUVBO010000089.1 GCA_030591195.1 Pseudomonadota bacterium | reverse complement strand
GACCACCGCGCGGACATCTACGGCCTCGGCGTGTTGGCCTTCGAGATCTTCACCGGCCAGCGGCCGTTCGCCGGCGACAGCCCGGTGGCCCTCGCCTACAAGCACGCCACCGAGCAACCCGAGGATCCGCTGGCGGTCAACCCCGAGCTGCCGGCCCGTCTCGCCGCGGTGATCTTGACCTGCCTCGCCAAGGCGCCCCGCGATCGCTTCGCGTCGGTGGGCGAGATCGCCTCCTGCCTGGCAGACCTGCGGGCTGGCGACGGAGCGCGGCCGACGTCGGCCTGAGCGGCGACGCGCAGGAGAAAGACCTCAGGCGCAGCTCTTCTTGCTCGCGCAGTCAGAGTCAGCGCAGTCCACCTTGCCGTCGCCGTCGTTGTCGACGCCGTCGCCGCAGGTCTTCCCCTTGCCCTCCTTGCCGGTCGGCGCGTCCCCGCCGTCACCACCACCACCGCTGTCGCCAGCAGCGGGACAGGGCTTTCCCTTGGTGCGATCGGCGCCATCGCAGTCCTGGTCGACGCCGTCGGACTTGACATCGCAGGCGCCCGGATGAATCGACGCCGCGCCGTCGTCGCAGTCGACCGCGGTCCCGCAGGCGCCCTGGGCAAAATACCCATCGGCGTCAGTGTCGGTGCACGACGGGGTGGCGACCAGGGCAGCGAGCCGCGACTCGGCAGCGACGACGTCTGGCAGGCCATTGCCGTAGTCGGTGTCGGGGCCGTCAGCTCCGAGGTCCGAGGCGGTCTCGGTCAGCGACTGCTCGAGCTGGGTCACGGTCGCGGAGGGGTGGACCCCGAGCAGCAGGCTGATCGCGCCCGACACGTGGGGCGCGGCGAAGGAGGTCCCGGAGACGACGGTGTACGAGTCAGGGAACAGACCGCCGGAGGTCAGGTCGGTGGTCCGCACGTTGACGCCCGGGGCGACCAGCTCCGGAAAGAGCCCACCGCCACAAGCGTCGGGTCCGCGGCTGCTGCCGGGGTCTAGCGCCCGCGCGTCGTCCACCCCCCCGACGGCAAAGGCCGACGGGTTGTTGGCGGGGCTGACGCTGGTGAGCATCGCCGGCCCCGCATTGCCGGCTGAAAAAACCACGGCGACCCCGGCCGCCCGCAGCGCCGCGATGTCCGGCTCGAACTCCAGGTAGCACTCGTTGACCAGGTCGGCGAAGCCCCAGGAGTTGTTGACCACGTCCGCGGCGTCGTCCGTGCTCGGATCGTCGTCGGGGTCCAGCACCCACTGCAGGGCCTGGTGAATCGCGCTCAGCGAGGCCAGGCCGTCGTCGTTGAAGATCTTGGCCGCGATCCACCTCGCGTCGGGGGCCACGCCCGTGGGCGTGCCGCTGAAGCTGCCACCGACGATCAGCCCCATGGACTGCGTGCCGTGACCGTGGAGGTCCGCTGGCGTCGCGTGCTCGAGGTAGGGATCGAACCAGCCGTCGGTGGCGCGCCACGCAGCCGCCAGGTCGGGGTGGTTGACGTCGACGCCGGTGTCGAGGCTGGCCACCACGGTGCCCCCTCCCCGATGCCCTGCCGCCCAGAGCTCGGGCGCCCGGATCAGGTCCAGGTTCCAGGTCGACCCGGAGCCGCTCGACACGGTGATGGCTGGCGCCTGCAGCAGCGCGTTCGGTCGAATACTCTCAACGCCCGGGAGCCCGGCCAGCAGGGAGCGCACCGCCTGAGAGATGCCCTTCGCCACGATCGAGTTGGAGAGCCACAGGGTCGTGCTCGGCTGGATCCCGTGCTGCCTCAGCACCGCCAGCGCGCCGGCCTGTGCTCGCCTGGCATCGGCACGGAGCGCCTTGATCAGCCCCTGTCGGGCCCGACGGCCGCCGCGCGAGAGAGCAGCGAGACCAACGCCGCGGCGAAAGGTGACGATGATCTCGTCACCGCCGGCCCCCTGGCTCAAGGTCCTCGACTCGATCGCAGGGATCGCCGGCCCGGGTGACGAGCCGCTGCAGGCCACGGTGGCGCCAACGACCATGGTCAACGCGATGATGCTCTGTTGCCGTCGCATCGCTTACTCCACCACCAGATCGTTCGCCCTGAAGTCGTTGATCACCACCGAGACCCGGTCGCCGGATCGCACGAGACCTCCGGCGTTGGCAAACAGCGCGAAGTAGGTCCGTCCCACGCGGGCCCTGCCGGCGTTGCGCAGCGCGCCCGCCTTGGGAGTCCTCGGCACGGTCAGCCGAGCGCCAGACTTGTTGTCGATCAGCAGCGGCCGGCTGCCCTTCTCCTGGAGCGCGGCGGCCTTTCGTGCGTCCACGATCCGGTAGCGGAAGTCCAGCAGGTGGCCGGCTCCGGTGCGCATGATGCGGATCCGGTCGATCCCCCACCGCTCGGCGAGCGTGGACGATCGGAGCGCCGCCGTCGCGAGCGCGTCACCGGATCGAGCTCCTGACAGCGACAGCAGGAGCACCGCTGTGCCGACCACGGCGACCATCGCCCCGATCCAGATCTTGTTCCGCTGAGCCCACTTCGACATCGGTGCTTCTCCTGTGACGAGGGTTGGCGAGGGCCTACCTGACGACGTTGACCCGCACCGTCGCTGGGGCTGACTGCAGGCCCTGGTCGTCGGCGACGAGGTAGGTGAATGTGTCGGTGCCCTTGAAGTTCCGCTTGGGCGTGAACACCAGGCTCCCGTCCTGGGCGTTGCTCACCGTGCCCCCGCGGGTTGGAGTGTCGACCACCAGCACCGTCGACGGCGCGATGGTGCCGTCCGGGTCGTGGTCGTTGCCGACGACGTTGATCGTGACCGGGACGTTGCGAGTGGTCCTGGCGAAGTCCTCCTCGGCGATCGGGGGCAAGTTGGCCGCGGGTACGACGGCGACGCTGACCGTGGCCACGTTGCTGTACGCGGCGCCGTCGAAGGTCCGGTAGCTGAAGCTGTCGGTGGTGGTCCCCGTGGTGGCGATGTACTCGAGCGCTCCGCTGGGGCTGAGCGTGACGCTGCCACCGGTGGGCGGGAGGACGATCTCGGCCTGGGGCGCGTCGCCGTCAACGTCGGTGTCGTTGGTCATGACGCCTGGGGCACCGATCAGCAGCGGCACGCCCTCGCTCGCCTGGTAGGCGTCATTGACGGCCACGGGGGCATCGTTGACCGGGTTGACGGCGATGGTCACGGTGGCCAGACTGCTGTTCGTCGTCCCGTCCGAAGCGTAATAGGCAAAGGTGTCAGTGCCGCTGAAGTCGGCCGCCGGGGCGTAGGTGAACGAGCCGTCAGGTTGGAGCGCCAGGGTACCGGCGCTGACGTCGGTCACCAGCACGGCGTTCAGCGTGCCCGTGCCGGTGTCGTTGTCCAGCACGCCGTCGAGCACGTCCTGGACCGTGTCGATCGCCCCGTCCTCGTCGACGGTGTAGGCGTCGTCGAGCGCGACGAGACCTCCCTGGGGGGCCGCGACCTCGAGCCGGGCGATCACCCCGCCGCCAGCGGCGGATCCCGCCAGGCGCAACGAGCGGTCGAACAGCGCGGTGGTGCCCTCGGCCGTCGGGGTCCAGATCGCGTCGCGCGTCTTTCCCGCGGGCAGCAGCATCGAGTAGCGCTCGGCCGCGAACGGGTGGGGCTGGCCGTCCTCGGCCAGCAACCGCAGGTAGTCGCCATTGATCGTGGGGACGATGGTCTGCAGGCCCGCGTTGAGGACCCGCAGCAGCACCCGATCACCGACGTTGCCCGCGGCGATCGGCGGCTGACCGGAGAACGGCTGCCCGTTGATCAGGAAGTACCTGGGGTGGTAGTTGACCGTGCTCGAATAGGCCGGCGTGCCGTAGGTCCCGGCTGCGACGGCCGCGTGCAGGGCCGGGTCGATAGCGCTGTACAGCAGCGTGACCTCCGCGTCGTAGGTCACGCCGGGATACGCGGTCCCCCCGGCGGCGTCGTGCTTGACGGCGCCGTACAGCCCCATTTGGACCTGAACCGCGGCGTGGGTGCCGCTCTGGTAGAGGTACGTGCCCGGCTGGACGTTGGTCCACTGGTACGTCGCCGTGCCGCCGGAGGCCGCCACGTGGGTCAAGGACACCGCGCGCTGGGCGAGGTTGGCGCGCGCCCCCGAGCTACCGTCGTCCCAGACCGGGGTGAGCGGCGCGGGCAGGCTCGGGATCACAATCGACACGGGGACCGGTAGCTCGTTGGTAAGCTCGATCGTCAGCGTGGTATCCCCCGGGGGCACCTCGAGCATCGGCCCTGGGATCGAGACCTCCGTCTCGCTCGCGAGCCCGAAACCCCACATCAGGATCGACGCCCCGTCGGGCATGGTCAGCTGCTTGCTGGCCGCTCTGAGCTGGTAGACCTTGGCCTGGGCGGTGCTGCTGGCGAGCAGCATGCCGACCGCGGTGGCTACCAACAACGCTGTCTTCGAGCGGTACGATCTTGTCCTGGTCATATCTCTCTGCCGCCTTTCTCTGGGCGCCTAGTCGATGGGTACGCCGGGCGGCTCGACGAAGAGCATCGTCATCATCCCGCCGGGGAAGAGGTCGTTGTTGACCATTTCTTTTTCCGAGTGCGAGTGCCACATGTACGTGAACCCGGCGTTCGGGTTCAGGCCGCCCTCGCCGGGAGGCAGGGTGCCGGCCGTGCCGAGATAGGGCGAGCCGCTGTAGAAGCCACCAAAGGTGAGGTTCTGCTGCTGTGGTAGCGTCACGGGCATGAGCTTGCCGTGGTCGGGGCAGTACTCGGACGTCGTGTCGTCAAAGTCGTCGCCATCACCATCGGTGCAGTTGTGGCCGTTCTCAGCCGGATCGCCGTAGATGTCCCAGCCCAGGCCCTTGCCGGTCCACTCGAAGATCGCGTCGACGGTCGCGCCGGGCACCGACTGCACGGTGAAGACGTCGTAGCTCAGGTCCGGGCCGAGGCCGGGCTGGCTCTGTGCCATCCTGCCATCGACACCGATCACGCGCGCGTGGTTGCCGTGGTGGTGGAAGGGGTGCAGGTGTCGGCCTCCGCCGACCACGCGCATCAGCAGCCGCTCGCCCGGGTGCATCCGCGGCATGCTCGCGTAGGGCTGGTGGGGCAACCACGAGACGCCATTGGCGACCATCGTGTCCGGTGCGGCCCGCCCGTTGATGAACCAGTAGACGGGACTGTAAGTGGTGAAGTCGATGTCGTCGAGCTGGCCCGCCGCGGCGAGCTCATGAACCTTCGGATCCATCTCGGTCAGCAGAAAGAGCGTCTCGCGGTCGAATGCCGTGGCCGCGTGGTTGTAGGCGTGCTTCGGGCCGATGCTCGGTCGGACGATCAGCGCACCGACCAGGCCCATCTCGATCTGCAGCTCCGGACGGGTGCCACTGTAGTAGATGTACGTGCCCGGATTCGTCGCGCGGAACTGGTAGCTCACCGTGCCACCGGGCGGCGCCTCGCTGGTGAGCTGGCCGGCGGTCCCGCCCTGGGCTGTCACACGATGACCGGGAAAGACGATCGAGACCGCGGTCGACAGCTGGTTGGACAGCTGCACGGTGATCAGCTCGCCCTGGTTGACGATCAGCGTCGGGCCCGGGTACTGCATCGGAGCGCCGTCGCTGGCATATCCCCAGGTGTAGAGCGAACCCCCGTCGGGCGTGCTGATGTAGCCCGTCTTGGCCGTCAGGTTGAACGCGGTCCCAGTCACGCCGATGATCGCGGAGCTGTGGGCCGCGACCGGGTCCCGGTCGCGGGGTGACTGCTCCCTCGACTGACCACAGCCGGTGACACCGAGCGACAGCGCGACGGCGGCAGGCAGCGAGAGGATCAGGCTGGCGATTGTTGCTGGTCTGGCTGGTCTGGTTGGTGTCTGCATGGCGGCCTCCTACAGCGGCTTGATGACGATCTCGGTCATCATCCCGCCGAAATCTTGTAGGTTGTTGCTGAGGTCTTGCAGGTTCTTCGAGTGCAGGAAGTAGGTCCCCGGCGCGAGGGTGGCCGTGTCGATGATCACGTCCAGCGCTTCTCCGCCGCCGAGGGTCACCGAGCTCGTCCGGTAGTAGAGATCGTGACCGGGCGTGGTGCCCCCGTCAGGGCTCGGTCCACGCAGCAGGCGGGCGCTGTGGCCGACCACGAGCATCGGCACGCCGACGGTGCCGAGGGTGAAGAAGCGCGTGATGTTGAGGTTCGAGATCCGCAGCAGGATCCGCTGGCCCTGGGTCGCCGTGATCACCGAGCTGACGGGCTGCGATACCTTGCCGCCATTCTCTGGCGGCGCGGCCAGCGGCCCGGGGTTGATCGTGTCCGGATAGCCCCGGCCATTGAGCATCGGGTAGGTGTCGCGCATCGCCGCGAACGGCAGCGGCTGGGTGTTGAGGCTCGCGTCGTGGAAGACCGGATCGAACGAGCCGATCTGGATCGGCACGTCGACGTCGTAGCGTGTCGACCCGTCGTTGTCGTTATAGGCATACCGGTTGCCTGCCTGGTGGACGAAGCCGTGGTTCAGCACGGTGCCATCGGGGAGTTTGTCCTGTGCCGGACGGACGAAGAGGTTGCCCAGCATGCCCATCTGCATGTGCTCGGTGGCCTCGACGTGGCAGTGGTACATGTACGTGCCAGGATCGACGACCTTGTAGTAGTAGGTCAGCGAGGCGCCCATGTTGACCGAGATCGAGGCGTCCGGTACGCCGTCAAAGATCGGTGCCGCCTGGGGAAACCCGTGCCAGTGCAGGGTGTGGGGGTCGAACAGATCGGGACGGAGGGCCATGCCGACGTTGGAGACGGTGATGTACAGCTCGTCGCCCTCGTCGACCGCGATCGTCGGCGCCGGGAAGTTGGCCGCGAGCATCCCGGCCATCATCACCGCACCCGGCGGCACGCCGGTGACATCGGCGAAGCTGAAGATGTACAGCGGCTTGCCGTCGGCCATCGTCGCAAAGCCATCGCCGGCGGCGAGGTGGATGCACTTGACCTTCGGGTCGTAGTCCGGGTTCTTCTTCTTCCCCTTGCCCAGGACGTACTCATCGGGGATCGCGTCCCCATCGAGGTCTCCTGGACACTGGACGGCGACCTGGGCCCGTGCCGTGGATCCAGCCAGTGCTAGCAGCAGTAAGGTGCCGCCAGCGCCGGCGATTTTGATAACTTGTCGACTCATCGTCCGGGTCCTTTCATTCGCGGTCGAGGTCTGGAGGGGCCCCCATCTACTGGGCCAGCGGCGGTCGCTCATCGGCGCCGATGTCAGGCAATCCTCCGGGAGAGGAGGGACGCGGCTCGCCGTCGATGTCGACGTTGACGGCGGGCGGCGAGGACAGCGCCATCCCCTGGTCCACCGCGGCCGAGTCGACGCCGATGTGGTAGTCGCCGAAGCGCACGCCGCTGTCGGTGGCGTTGAGCGTCAGCGGCCCGAAGCCGACGCGGATCCAGTTGCCCCCCTCGTCGAAGGCCGCCGGCGCCTGCAGCGCGGTGGTGAACTCGGGGACCGCGACGGTCTGGCCGCGCGCCCGGTTGAAGTACTCGGCGACGAACTTGGGGTCGCCGGAGAGGTTGCTCGAGTGGTAGCCGCCGGTGTCGGTCAGGATGCAGCTGCGCGGGTCGAGCTTGCCGTCGGAGCCGAGCACCGCCAGGTCGCGATAGACCGGCGGCTGATCCGCCGTCGGCATCAAGCTATAGAACGGCGGATCGAAGTTGAGGCTGTCATCGACGAGGAAGTAGAAGGATCGGTTGTGGCGCACGATGCTGTTGGCCAGCTGTGGATTGGAGAAATCCGCCGACCCCTTGGCGAGCGTCGCCCACAGCTCGAGGCTGTGTCGACGCGAGGCGATGCCAGCGGGCTGCGCGGTGGACTGATTCGGGCTGCCCGGTGAGAACGCGTCGCCCGCCGTCGCCGTGCTGTCGTTGTTGGCGACCACGCAGTGGAGGATCCTCACCGCGACTGCGTCCTGCAGCGAGATCCCGCCGCCGGCGAGCGCGGCGACGTTGTTGACGACCTGGTTGTTGACCAGGTCGACAGCGTACCAGTTGGCGCCGCTGCCCTTGCTCTTGGAGACATCGACGCCGTTGATCCGGCTCAGGCTGACGCCGCCG
>JAUVBO010000910.1 GCA_030591195.1 Pseudomonadota bacterium | reverse complement strand
GTGCGAGGGGGCAGTCGGCTGCAGCGGCACCAGCTGTGTCTTTTCGCCCTGAGCGGATTCTGCAATGAAGGCAACGGGCCGGGGCTGCGTGGACGCGGTCTCGGACGCACCGGTGCGCCAAGCGGCATCGAGGGCGCGTCCTTCGACCCCGCGCCCGCGGGCATCCCCCACTGGGGCCTGATCACCGTCGCCCTTCCGACGGGTCCGACACGATGATCCCGACGATGCCGCTCGAACAGCAGGCCGAGCGAGATCTGCTATTGGGGGTCGGCTGGGTTATCATCACCACCGCGCGAATCGCCCCGGAAGGGCGAGACCTGTCTCGGACGGGCGACGCGTAGCACCACTTGAAGGAGGACCGAAATGAACAGACTGGCATCGCTGCTCGGCGCGCTCGCGCTGGTCACCACCGCGAGCTGGGGCACCACCGGTTGCGGCAGCAACGACACCGGACCGACCACCGACAGCGGCGTCAGGCCGGACACCAGCGCGCCCGCCCCGGACACCAGCGCGCCCGCCCCGGACACCGGCACGCCAGCCCCCGACACCGGCACGCCAGCCCCGGACACCGGCACGCCAGCCCCCGACACTGGCACGCCAGCCCCGGACACCGGCACGTCCGCGCCCTGTAACGAGACCTTCGGCGCCAACGACGCCTGTGGAGGTGACCCGATCGGCTCCTGGCTGTTCCAGAGCACCTGCACGGACTTCGACTTCGGGCCGCTGCTCCAGACCGTCTGCGCCACCGCGTCGGTCAAGGCGCTCGCGATCAACGCCCAGGGCACCCTGGAGGTCACCGCAGGCACCTGGGACCACCAGATCTCCGGCGACGTCACGGCCACCGCAAGCTTCCCCTCCAGCTGTGCGCTGGTCGCCATGGGGTGCTCGGCGTTCGAGGGTCTGGTCAAGACCTCCGTCCCCGACACCTCCTGTAGCGACGACGGCGCGAGCGGCTGCGACTGCGTGGTCAAGATGCCGGTGGACGAGTCCTACTCCGGGACGTACACCCAGAGCAACGGCGTGGCGACCCTCGACAACGGCGACGAGTACTTCTTCTGCATCAACGGCAGCAGCATGCTGCTGCGACAGAAGAACGGCGACAGCGACGAGATCCGCCCGGTCTTCGCGCTGAGCAAGAACTGAGCAGCGGCCCGAGCTGCCCGCACACCTCGGCTTCGGCGTCGCCGGCAGCGTCGACGAGGCGATCGCCACAGCCAGGGCACGGCAGGGCGGCAGCGCCCGGGTGGCCCTGGTGCGTTATCCGATGGCGTTCAACCGGCAGTAGCCCCAGGTCTGGCGCACGGAGAGCCGCTTCGCTGGCCGCGGTTGTGTGCATCCGTCTCGGATCGTAACCTGCTATCGGACCCATCGGAGGTAGACCCCCAGGATGCCGTGCAGCACTCACCCGACGAATCCCCAGCCGGCATCGTGCGCGTGGTGCAGGAGGGCGGCCGCGCAGGAACAGCGGGAGGCAGCCCAGAAGCGGGCGGCCACCGAAGCTTCGCTGAAGAAGGCGGCGGAGAAGCTTCGGGCCGAGGATCGGAAGAAGCGCACGGATCGGACCGCGCAGCAACAACGACAGCGCGACTTGGATCTCCGCACTCGGGCTCAGCGATTCGAGCTGTCGTGCGGCGTCGTCGCTGCGCACGTCGTGGCGATCTCGAAGGTCTGCGCTGAGCGGAATATCTTCCTCTTCGTCCGACCGACGGAGATCGCGACGACGCGTTTGATCAAGGATGGCTGCGCCACCAAGAGCATGGACATCCACCACAAGTCTTCGAACTGGGGGCCGATGGCTGGCGCGGTGCCGGTCGATCCGGCGTGGAACAAAAAGCTGGGCGGTGACGGCCAGAGGTGGCCCCCGGCGGAGGACCCCACCAAGGTCGAGACCAACGCGGCCCACGGCGCAGCGAAGCACGTCGAGCTGCGCCTGTCGACCGACTTGCTCAACAAGCTGGTGCTCGACGTTGACACCGACCTCGCCCTGTCCGGCGCGCGCTCGCCGATCACGCCGACGCAGACGGGGACACTCCGGCTGTCGGTCAAGAAGAGGGCGCGGGGCGCCCCGGCCGACCCGTGGAGCGGATTCTTCAACGCCCAGCGCGCTGCGGCGGGCGCGAAGTGGGACATCGCCTGGGAGGACACCCAGGGCAAGGCACACCCGCTCTGGGTCTGGGGCTACCTGGTTGCCGATGAGGTGATGCCGGTCACCGGTGACTACGACATGTGGATGGTCGCCCCGCACGCTTGTTGGTGGAAGTTGCACACGCAGGTGCTGCGGGTCGAGGACGAGCACGACGCGTCGGCGGCCACGCTCTTCACCACCTGGCTGATCGGCGAGCTGAACCTGGCCTGTGATCGCTCGGACAATCCGGTGTTCCAGCACGGCGCCGAGCAGCGCAACTACGGCTTCACCCAGCCGATAGACCGACAGCTGGCGATGTTCACTCCGAGCGGGCACTTCGAGATGGTCTACACCGACAAGAGCGATGCTGGCCTGACGAACCTCGCTGCTCCCGAGGTGCTCGCGCAGCTCGCCCGCTGTCGCTACCTGGTCCCGCTGAACGCGGCCTACTTCGACAAGTACTCACTGCGGGAAGTGTCCGGCAAGTCGCGAGCCCGCGTACAGGGCGACCCCGTCGCCCTCCAAGAGCACCGGGAGGCGCGCCAGGCGATGACCCGCCTCCGGCAGCGCTTCCAACGAGCCTTTCGCGAGGGGGCTTCCCCGCTCGACCCGGACCAGCACTTCGGGCGCTGGTACGCGCACACCGGCCAGGGGTTGGATCAGGCGATCATCTCGCTGCAGGACAAGGTGGTCGAGGCGATG
>JAUVBO010000486.1 GCA_030591195.1 Pseudomonadota bacterium | reverse complement strand
GCGTGGCCGACATCGCGGCGGTGCTCAAGCGGGTCAACGAGGGGGTCAACCGCAACGAGGCGGTCTTCTGGCTCAGGCACCTGGTCGCCCGGCTGTGCAACGTCTCGGTCCGGTCCTTCGTGCGTGCCAAGAACATCCAGCCGGAGATCAAGCAGGTGGTGAGCGAGCTGGTGAGGCTGACCAACAGCGCGCTCGGTCGGCGACTCCCGCTGTTGATGCGGATCCTGGTGCGCAACCTGCCGATCTTGATCGGCAAGCCGAACCTGATCGATCGGCTCTGGAACGACACCATCTCCCTGGCCGAGGTCCAGGTTCGGGGCAGCGCGATCGTCAACGAGCTGCGCCGGACGAGCCACCACGCGCTCGGTCCGCGCACCCTGCGGATCGCCCGGGCCTACCTCGCCTTCCTCGAGACCGCCGAGGACTGGAGCCTGCGCGAGCTCGGCTTCGCCGCGCCGTCCCAGGCTGACCTCGACGCTCGCCTGCGCGACGAGCCGAGGCAGATCGTCGCCCGGGTGATCGAGGATGTCGAGGGCCTGCTCGGCCAGTCCGAGACGGCCGACCGGCTGCGTGACTGGCAGGCGAGCTACGTCGACGCCTACCTCCGCTGCCCCTACGGCAGCCGGCTCGACGAGCAGGTCGAGACGCTGGTCAGCAAGGGCATCGCCGATCGGAGCCGGTGGGCCTACCTCCACCACCTGCGGATCCTCCAGCAGAAGGCGGAGGACTTCGATCCGTCGCTGCCGGCGGTCGGTGACTTTCGCGCGGTGCTCGCCGAGCTCGAGGCCTGCCCCCCTGACGAGGGGGACTTCGATGCCGACGAGACCGAGCAACGCATCCGCCAGGCCACCTCCGAGCTGGTCGCCGGGCTCGAGCGGGGATACGGACCGCTGTTCGAGCAACTCGACGAGCTGCTCGCGGCTCACGCACGGGGGGACAACCTGGAGGCCTTCGACCGGATCTGCACCGTCAGGGCGCTGGTCGCCCGGCTGATGGAGCAGCCAGCCTTCACCTCCCAGCGCTTCCACCTGATCCAGGTCGACTGCCTGCTGGAAGAGCTCGGCTACCTGGCGCTGCGCCACGTCGCCAGCGTTCACGAGGAACAGGGCGGCGAGCTCGAGGGGTGCCTGACGGCGATCCGGCGCTGCGTGCTCAACCTCTGCCACGACGGCATCTGCTCCCAGGAGCTGAACGACCTCTCGTCGATGCTCGTCGACCAGGCACGCAGCGACGGCGAGCTGCTCGACATCCTGGTGCAGATCCAGCGCTGCTACCACAAGATCCGCCAGCGGGTCACCGCCCCCTTCGAGCACATGCAGCAGCTGATGGGGCTCGACGACGGCGAGCTGCGGGCGATCCTGGCCAACATGCAGCGCTACATGCACGACCTCAACAGCATGGTCCAGTTCGCCAACATCGCCGAGACGTTCATTCGCGGCCAGCGGGCGCGCCAGCGCATCACGCGCGAGGTGGCGGCGGTGACGGCGACGGCCGACCCGCTGGAGCGGATCATCCACATCTCCGACCGGGCGGCGATCAGGAGCTCGGTCGGCCCGGGCGCCGAGGGCCCCAACCTGCGCGCGCTCTACGGTGGCAAGGGCAGCGGCCTGCTCTACATCAGCCACCACCACATCCCGACCCGCGATGGCTTCATCCTGCCGACGATGGTCGCGCGAAGCGGCCTGCACCGGAGCGAGCCCGATCGGCTCGCCGCGGCGCTGTCCGAGCACCTCGAGATCCTCCAGCGCGACATCGCCAGCTGCTCGTCGTCCGCGCCGCGTTTCGGCGATCCGGCCGCGCCGCTGCTGCTCGCCGTGCGCGGCGGCTCGGTCTTCTCGATGCCAGGGATCCTCTCGACGGTGGTCTTCGTCGGGATCAACGACGCGGTGGCCGAGACCCTCGCCGAGGACGGCGCCTGGCGCGCCTACGACTCCTACCGGCGCTTTCTCGCCTCCTACGCCTCGGTGGTCTGGGACTTCGACGTCGAGAGCTTCGGCCTGGTCGAACGGACCAAGCAGCGCTACGGCGTCGGGGCGAAGCACGACCTGCCGTGGGAGGGGATGAAGGAGATCGCCGAGGAGACCAAGGCGGTGCTGCGAGACAACGGCTTCGGCAAGCAGCTCGAGCAGATCCTCGCCGAGCCGAAGATGCAGCTCGACGGCGCGGTGGAGGCGGTGATGGCCTCGTGGGAGACGCCGACCGCCCAGCGCTACCGCGAGATCAAGGGGCTGTGCGACGAGTGGTGCACCGCGGTGATCGTCCAGGAGATGGCCTTCGGCAACCGGGCCAACGCGCAGATGGCGCCGGGCATGGACGAGTCGACCGCCTCGCTGACCGGCGTGGTCCCGCGCACCCGCGAGACCGAGATCGGCGTCCGCAAGCTGACCGGCGAGTTCAAGTTCTCGGCGGCCGGCGACGACCTGGTCGGTGGCGCCGTCGCCTCGTTCCGGCCGCTCGAGGAGCTGCGGGAGCTGATGCCGATGCTCCAGCGGCGCCTGCGGCACATCGTCGCCAAGATCCGCCGGCTGATGGGGACCGACCAGGAGATCGAGTTCACCGTCGATCGCGGGGTGCTCAGCGTGCTGCAGGCCCGCACCGCCGAGACCCACGCCGAGACCCAGCAGATCAGCTTCGTCGAGGCCGGCGAGCCCTCGGCGCGGGGGCTCGGCGTCTGCGGCAGCGGCTTCCGCGGCTTGGCGGCGTTCTCTGACGAGGACCGCGAGGCGCTCGAGGCGGTCAGTCTTGACGGGCGCGACGATGTCGACGGCACGCTGATGATCCTCGAGAACCCGACGCCCGAGGACATCCCGGCGATCATCTCGGCCGACGGGCTGCTGTCGGCCAAGGGCGGCTCGACCTCCCACGCGGCCGTGGCGGCGAACCAGATCGAGGACCGGGGCTTCGCCGCGGTGATGAGCGTCGCCGGGCTGCGGGTCAACCCGCGCAAGGGCGAGGCGCTGATCGTCGACGAGGAGGGCAACGTCCGCCACCGCATCGTCCGCGGCGACATCGTCTCGGTCCACGGCACCTCGGGCGAGATCTACGTCGGGTCCCGTCGCATCGACCAGCCGGCGCAGGTGGTCAAGCTCGCCCAGTCCTCCGATCCGCTCGGCGTCCGCCACTAGCCGCTCGACCTCTGACCAGCCAGGGGCTCGATGGTCGCGTATCCGGGGCGTTCGCTCCCAGTGGCTGCCGGCTGGCCAGCCACCAAGTGATAGCTCATCTGGCGTGGGGCGGGGCGTTGCCGACTCGAGACCTCGGCTACTTCGCGGCGGGCTCGACCTTGATCGTGGCGTCCTCGACGATCACGTCGTAGGAATAGCCGGCGCCGAAGCTCTTGTCGGTCCGGACCACGCCCTCGACCAGGACCGTGTCGCCCACCGCCGCCTCGGCCTTGCTGGTCACGGTCAGGTCGGCGGTCTTGCCCGTGCCGGTCCCGTCCTGCAGGTGCAGCCAGTTGCGCCCGAGGATCCCCTTGTTGATCTTGGCCACCGCGCCGCGGATCGTCACCTGCTTGCCCTCGAGCGCGGCCTTTTCGGCGTAGACCTCGGCTACCCGGCGGCCGGTCGGGCCCACGGCCTTGGCCAGCGGCTTGTCGAGCTTGATCCGCCTGGTGCCGCCGACCGGCGGATGGGCGGCAGGCACCTGGCTCGCGGTGGGCGCCGAGGACGTGGCCCCGGCGGCGGCCTTGCCGAGGCGGCCGAAGTAGATCGCCTTGAAGGTGCGCTTGAGGGCCTTGCTGTGGAAGTTGCTCATCAGCATCGGGCGGATCACGCTGACCGTGTCACCGACCTTGACCTCGGCCTCGGGGACCGCGGCCCACTGGCTGCCGGCTTGGGTCTCGATCCGCAGGTAGGTGTAGCGCGAGGCGTTCATCGCCTCGACGACCTTTCCCGCCAGCGCTCCCGAGTTGCCGCTGGTCGGATGGCTCTCGGGCTTGCCCGCGGCCGGCTGGGCGACCCGGCGATCTCCCGCGCCCGGCGACCCGGCGCCTGGCAGGGGTGGCGCGGCCTTGCGGCACGACGTGGAGCTCCCCGCGAGCGAGAGCGCGACAACTGCCAACGACAGGCTGGTCCGACGAAGAGGCATGGGCTGTCACCGATTGGGTCATTGAGGTTTCGTCTGCGGTGAACGTAGATCATGGGACCAAGGATCGGGTCGTGCAAGCCAAATGGGGCCTCAGCCCTCGAGGAGACGCTTGCCATCGATGCCGTCGGTTCGGTTAACTGGAGTCATGGAAGCCGAGGCGATCAGGTGCACCTTGCCGCAGACGAGGCGAGTGGTGGTCAAGGTCGGG
>JAUVBO010000401.1 GCA_030591195.1 Pseudomonadota bacterium | reverse complement strand
GTCCTCTTCCACTTCGGCAGCCATCTCTCTGACATCCGCGGGATAAAGCCATCGGTCACCGAAGTGGCCTACTTCTACGCCGAGCTGCGGCGGCTCGGCGCGGGCCTGGAGATCATCGACGTCGGCGGCGGCCTCGGCGTCGACTACGACGGCAGCCACACCAGCTTCGCCTCGAGCGCCAACTACTCGATGGAGGAGTACGCCAGCGACATCGTCTACCGGATCAAGAACGCCTGCGACGACGCCAAGGTGCCGCACCCGACGATCTTCAGCGAGTCTGGCCGGGCCATCGCGGCCTACCCGAGCGTGCTGGTGACCGACGTGCTCGACTGCTTCCACTTCGACGAGCAGCCGGACATCGCCGCGATCGAGGAGCTCTGCGAGCAGGACGACGATCCCCCCCAGGCGGTGGCCGACCTGCTCGAGGTCCACGGCTCGATCACCGACCGCAACCTGGTCGAGCACTTCCACGACGCGATCCAGGCCCGCGACGAGCTGATGCACCTGTTCTCGCTCGGCTACGTCAGCCTGCCAATGCGAGCGGCAGGCGAGCGTCTCTTCTGGTCGGTGGGCCGGGCGATCCTCGCACGGGCCCAGCGAATGGGCGAGCTGAGCGAGGAGATGATGGACCTCGCCGAGGGCCTGAGCGACATCTACTTCTGCAACTTCAGCGTCTTTCGCTCGCTACCCGACTCGTGGGCCATCGGGCAGCTGTTTCCGATCATGCCGATCCACCGGCTCACCGAGCGGCCGACCAGGATGGCGACCCTGGCCGACATCACCTGTGACTCGGACGGAAAGATCGACCGCTTCGTCGACCGCAAGGACCTCAAGCGAACCCTCGAGGTTCACGAGCTGCGCCGCGGCGAGTCCTATTTCCTGGCGATCTTCCTCGTCGGTGCCTACCAGGAGGTGCTCGGCGACCTGCACAACCTCTTCGGCGACACCCACGTGGTGCACGTCGGGCTCGACGAGCAGGGCTGGACTCTCGACGAGGTGATCGAGGGCGACACGGTCGGCGAGGTGCTCGGCTTTGCCGGATACGAGCCCCCGGCGATGGTACGCGCCCTCCGACGGGACATCGAGCGCGCCGTCCGCACCGCGGAGCTCTCCGTGGTCCAGGGACGCTCGCTACTCGAGTTCTATGAGAGCTGGCTGGCTGGCTACACCTACCTCGAGTAGCCGGTGATAGGACTCCAAGGACCACGGCATCGCGCAGCTCGATGGTCTTCGCCCGGGACCGGCGAGCTGACAGGATTCCGGATTCCGGACACCCCGCGCGGGACTCCGCACCTACGCTGGCGGACAGACTCGGCAGATTCGCGCATTTTCCACCACTTACGCCGCCAGGCAGGATGGCGTGGGGATTGCTTTCCCATGATGAGGTGGAAAGCATCTTTCGAAAATCCCTGCTGGTGCTCGGTGCGGGCGCCTGCGCCGTGACGTCGATCAACGAGGCGTCAGCCGCCCCCGACGGCGTGCGTTTTTGCCGGGATGCGCTCGCCCGCTGGCAGGCTCGTCCAGCGGCGGAGAAGCGCCAGCACCGCCCCTGCGTCGTGTTCGATGTCGACAACACGCTGGTCGACAAACGACCCACGACCCGAGGGGCAGCGCTCCGCTTCGGCCGGGCCTTCGGGCTGAAGAGCCTGGCCAGCCTGTCGAGCCATCAGATGGGCTGGGACGGGCTGGGGACAGCCAACCGAGCAGGCCTCGATGCGGCGACCCGTGGGCGGTTCCAACGATACTGGAGCGCGTTTTTCTGGAATCCCCGCCGGTTCGTCAAGCTGGACCGCCCGATCGACAAGACCATCGCTCTGGCCCACGCGGCCAAGGCAGCCGGCTGCGAGGTCTACTACCTCACCGGCCGGTACGACACGCTCAAGCCCGCGACCATCGCCCAGCTCGCCAAGCACGGCCTGCCCGACGCCGATGCCCGCCACGTGCGCTGCAAGCCCCAGGGCATGGACACCGGGTCGTTCAAGATCACGGAAATGAAGCGGATCCAGCGCCGCGGGCCGGTGCTGTGGTTCGCCTCCGACGCCCACTCCGACATCGCTGCGATCCAGCGGGCGAACAAGATCCCGTGCCTGCTGGTGGACTTCCCGGTCAAGCCCCCCACCCTGCCGCGGATCGACCCCCGGACACCGACCATCAAGATCCGCCCCTGAGTCTAGATCCTTGCTGACGCAGGATCCGGCGTTGATCAGGCCTCGCTCGCGCGCATCGCTTCGATCAAGCGCTCCATCCGCTCGAGCACCCGCTGGTGCAGCTCCTCCACCTGCCGATCTTCGTGCTCGGGCTCGTGGGGCGGCGGCACGATCGGCTCGGAGAGCCGATGGACCAGCTTGATCTGTCGCGGCACAGGCATCTTGCGCCGGCCGAAGAACAGCGGCAGGGGCAGCTTGAACAGCTCGTAGATCACCGGCGTGACCGGGTTATCGACCACCGTGAAGATGTCGTCGGCCGCCGGGCAGGCAGCGAGCACCAGCGGCACCTGGGCCCTCAGCGCGAGGCGGACGAAGCCCCGGCGGCGGGCCCAGCTGATCTGGTAGCGGCGCTCTGTCGGGCGGAGCGCCTCGCGCATCCCCCCGGGTGCGACGCAGACCATCCGCCCGGCGCGAAGCAGCCGCACGCCGTTGCCCGGCGATGCCGGCTCGAGCCCTGCCTGGCGGGCGAGCTCGCCGATCACCGGGATGCGGAAGATCACGTCGCCGGCGAGGCCCGTGGGCAGCCGCCCGGTGGCCTCGAAGATCGCCAGGCCCAGCAGCAGCCCGTCGTAGGTCGCCAGGCTGTGGCTCAACACCAGCAGCGCGCCGCCTTCCTTGGGGATCTGCTCGAGGCCCTCGACTTCGTGCCGATGATACCGAGCCAGGGGTCGGAGGAGCTCGATCAGGGCCGCCGCCACCGCGGGCAGCTTCCAGACCGTCGCCGGCCGATCCGCGGCCGTTGCCGCCTTCCCGCCGACGGGCGATGATCCGGAAGCTTCTGGATCCATTCCCGTAGTTTCCTTCGCCATCAGGGCCGACGCCACCGCCGCCACGGAGACCATGATGAAGATACCGATTTCCGCCCTGCCCCCCGCTGTTCACGAGCGTCTGCGCGGCGTGCAGCAAAGGCCCGGCGACCATGACGGCTATTACCAGAAAACCGGGGGGCGTGGGGGGGCGATCGCCGGCCTGGTGCTCTGCGGCCTCTCGTTGCTGCTCGCGATCCCGCTGTCGTTCGCCGAGCACATTCCGCTGTTCGTGACCATCCCCGTGGGTCTGCTGCTCGGCGCTGGCATCTGGGCCAGCATCGGCCACCTGCGGCGCTTCAGCGCGGCTCCGCTGAAGCCGATGATGTTCATCAACCCGCTCTACGTGATCCGCGTGACGCTCGACGAGCTGTGTTACCACTCCCTGCTCACCGAGCTCGACAAGCTCGACATCACCCACCACCACACCAACAGCGCCTACACCCACACGATGTTCCAGTTCCGTTTTGGCGGTGGCGGCGTCGAGA
The DNA here is from genome assembly GCA_030591195.1 of Pseudomonadota bacterium. The sequence goes on along the minus strand of JAUVBO010000401.1, from coordinate 1,265 downwards.
GCCTCTCCGTGCGGCCCAAGGATCTCGCCGAGCAGCTCGCGGGGCTGATCAACAGCTACCGGGCGCGGATGGTCGATGCCTTGCAGGCCGAGGACTACGAGGCGGTGGCGGCCCATGACCTGCTCCGCGAGCTGCGCCAGCAGCCGGCGGCCGACCCGCGAACGGTGGCCAGCCCGGCGGGCCGCCGGCGGATCCTCACCTGGGCCTACGGGGGAGCCCTCGGCGTGCTGGCGGGGCTGGTCCTCGGCGCGGTGAGCTACGGGTCGGCCCAGGGGCGGTTCGTGCGTTACTCCTGCGGCACCGAGCGTTTCACCTACGGCAACATCTCCAGCTGCGGCAACTACTTCGAGCGCTACGCGATCAAGCTCTACCGGCGTCGTGCTCAGCGGGGGCTGACCCGGCTGTACAAGAAGTACTTCGACAAGCACCAGGGCAGCGCCGCCCGACTGCGGGAGATTACCCGCCTGGCCGAGGTTCCCCACGTCACCGCGACCCAGCGAACCGAGATCCTCAAGCTCTACCGCGACCAGGGCAAGGCCGCGCTGAACAAGCTCTACGACGAGTCGATCGCCAAGTACCAGCGAATGGCCAGCGACGGCGACCCGGTGGCGCGCCAGGCGGTCGTCAAGCTGCTCGAGTTCGCCCGCGACAAAGGCCACTACCGGGTGAAGATCGACTACCAGCGCCGCACCGACAGGACCGCGGGACAGGTCACCCTCGGCCGCAAGTTCGGCTTCAGGAAGGCAGTGTCGATGGCCTCGTCGTTCACCGACAAGCTCAACCGGCAACGCGAGCGCAGCATCTCGCGGCGGATCGAGGACGCGTTCGGCAAGATCATCCCCAAGGAGATCCTCGAGTTCAGCCCGCACCAGGAAACGACCAAGACCGGCAGCAGCCGCTACGGACGCTCACGCTCACGCCACAGCTCGCGGTACTCGCGCTACGGACGCCCGCCGGGGCTCCGCTCCATCGACGAGACCAACAGCCCGCCCCAGATCACGTTCCTCGTCTCGTACCTCGTCTTCCCGTCCGAGTCGGTCTACTCCCAGCGCAGCGTGGCCGCGCACCTGCGCAAGTACTACACCGGCGTGGGCTTCGAGTGGGACTTCCGCATCAAGGCCAGCGACAAGCAGCTGCACCGGTTCCACCAGGTGAGCTTCCCGCCACCGCGGTTCAGCGTCAGCAGCTCCCGCTCGCGCTACAGCGCCGGGGGCCGCTCCCTGAGCAAGGCGTCGATCTACTCCAAGATGGCCGCCACCGCCTTC
>JAUVBO010000244.1 GCA_030591195.1 Pseudomonadota bacterium | reverse complement strand
GTGATCCAGCTCCTGGTTTGGCCCCGCGGATGCTGCTACCATCGATGCTTGTCATTCAATCACTGAATCGCTTGGGGAGAGAATCGATGCGCCGATCCTTTCTGATGCTGGTGTTGTTGATCACCACCGCGGCCCTCTTCGCTGGCTGCATCGTCCACCCCCGTGGGCCGCGTGCCCCCAGACGGGGTGGACGTTGCCACACCACCTGCGGCGAGTGGGCCCATCGCACCTCGTGCGTCAGGCAATGTAGCACCTACCGCAACGGCCACTGCGTGCGGTATCGTAAGGTCTGTTCGCGCAAGCGCTACTGCAAGCGCAACGTTACCCGCTGCCGCTGAGTCGTCGCCGGGCGCCGCGGTCTTTGATGCCCCGGCGACGTTGCTCGCCTCGCGCCGCGAACGCGCGCGTCTCCCGTCTCCCGTCGCTCCGGGGTGCCCATGCGTCGCTCGATGCCCGCCGCTGTTGCGCCAGCTCTGTTGATGCTCACCACACTCGGCCTAGCGGTGGCCCTCGGCGGGTGTCCACCCAAGGGCCGTGCCGGCCCCGGCGAAACTACCGGTCCGCCGGGTGACGACGACGACGATGCGCCGGAGCCGTGCCCGACGGCGCCGGCTGCCGGCAGCGCGATCGAGGAGCTGGGGAGAATCAGTCGCACCGTGCGCGAGGCGCGGGCAAACCTGATGGTTCGCGCGTCCGCCGCGGCGCGCCTCCAGCCGCTCTACGCGACGTTGCATCACCCCCAGCTGTGGCTGCTCGAGGCAATCCTCGCCGAGCCGAAGAAGGCCCGCGCCGCCGCCCCTGCGTGGCTTCGGCGCAACCTGCTGAGGACCTTCGTCGAGCTGCGAGCCACCGGCGCGCGACCGCTTCCGATCGCGCCGGTCTTCGATCGCGCCACGCTCGTCGATCAGCGCGGCCGGCAATACCGGCCCCTGTTCCTCGCCCGTCGCCTGGATGATCGCGGCGCGGTCTACCGGCTGGCGTTCGAGACGCCACCCTGGACCGCGTCGCTCGTGCCGCGTCGCTTGACCCTTCGTATCCCGCTGTTGCCGCGGCCAGTTGGACCGGGGGGACAGATCGAGGCCCAGTGGGCCTTGTCCGTTCGTGAGCTGCCGTCCTTTGACCGGCTTCCGATCGCCGCTGGTCTCGCTCCGGCGCGCGCCCTGCGCCTGGCACGTCGGGCGCTGCTGCTCGGCCAGGTCGGGCGGGCCCGGGAGCTGGTTGACGAGGCGGGTCGCTGCCCCGGGCCCTGGCAGAAGGCGGCCGAGCAGCTGACCTTGGTTCTCGTCACCGAGGAGGCCAAGCGTCTCGAGGACGCTGGACGCGAAGGCGCGGGTGCGGTGTCGGAGCAGGGCGTCGCAGCCAGCGACGACCCAGCCAGCGACGATCCGGTGAAGCTGCGGCGCGCGCTGCTCGCGCGGCTCGCGCCGCTGTCCCGCCTCGGCGTGCTCGATTCAAGCCAGCTAGCGGCGGCGAGGTTGTTGCTGCAGCGCGCCCAGCGCAGTCGCTCCAAGGCACCCGATCCGCGGCTAGCTGGGGGCAGGCAGCTGGTGGCCTTCGACCAGGCGCTGGCCGCTCTGCTCGCCGACGCCCTCGATCCTCGCTCGCCGGTGGCGACCGCTCGCCACCCTTCGGGTGTTCGCTCGCGGGTGATCGGGGCGCCGCCGGCATCGCTGGTGCCGCCGGCCTTGGTGCTGGAGGACCTTCGGCGGCGGATCGAGCGCGCCAACGCAGGATTGACCCCGCGCTATGTCGGACGGACCGGTCGACCAGGGGGGCGCTGTGGCTCGCGGCTCTGCCTCGTCGTCGCCGGACGGGAGCAGGGCGGGATGCTTCCACGGCTGGTCGCCCGCTCGGGCGCGATGAAGGTGGTGGCGACGGTGCGGAGTCGGCTCGGTGACGGCTGGACCCACCCCGGCCTGCCCGTGGGGCTGAAGCTCAAGGTCGAACGATTCGACGACTCGGCAAGCTACTGGGCCGGGGAGGTCGGCCGGGCCCATGGGCGCCGGGCGCTGGCGGCCCTCGCGCGGCGCCTGCTGCGTCACGAGGTGACGGCCGGCGACTCGCCCCGGGCCACGGCCCTGGCGGTGGCGGGCATGGTGCAACTCGATGGCAAGCGAGCGCTGAAGCTGGTGCGGCAAGTGATCGAGGGCGGCGGCCCGGCGCGGTCGGCGGCGGCCCTGCGAGGCCTCTACGCGCTTCGGCAAGCCGACGGGGACGCCCGGGCGATCGCGCGGCGCTACGTTCGGGGGGGGCCGGCCGAGCGCCGCGCCGCGGCGGTAACGGTGCTCGGCTTCGGCAAGCGCGGCCCAGCGTCAGAGCTCCGGGCCGCGCTTGGCGACGCCGACCCGCGCGTGGCAACGGCCACGCTGATCGCGCTGCTGCGTCGGGGGCAGGGCGCCGGCCACGCCCGCCGCTGGCTGGCCCGCGGAGACAGCTGGCAGCGGCAGGCCGTGCTCGCGTCGCTCGCTCGATTCCCGCGGCCGGTGCTACCCCTCGTCGCGCCACTGCTGGCCGAGCTGCGCGGGGAGGACATCCCGGTGGCGGTGATCAAGGCCATGCGCGCGGTGCCTGCCAGGCGAGCAGCGGCCCCGCTCCTGCGGCTCTATCAACGACAGGCAGCCCTGCGGCGCGCGGTGCTCGAGGTGTCGCTCGCCGGCCCACCAGACCGGGCCTGGCTCAAGCTCTGGCAGCAGGCGCGCACCGAGAAGGTGCCGGTGCTGCGACAGCTGGCCGTGCGTGGCCTGGCGCGTCTCGCCCGTCCGCCGCGACTTGCCCTCGAGCAGGCTGTCGCTGACAGCGATGCCAGTGTTCGCCTCGCGGCCCACGTAGGCCTGGCGCGCCTCGGCCAGAGCCGGTCGCTGCTGGCGCTGGGCAGCGGTGCCCGAGGCACGTGCGAGCAACGCGCCCTGGTGCTCGAGCCGATCTGCCGCGCGCTGGACGCCGGTTCCCGGGCGCGGTTGCTGGTCGACGTCCTGCACAGCGAGTGTGGCGCGGTGGTCCTCGAGCTGGGCTGGCGCCTAGCGGTGACCCACAAGCCCCTCGACGAGTCTTTGCTGCGGATGGGCCTCGGACATCCGCTTCGCTGGCTGCGCGTGGCCGCGGCGGTGGCCGCCCTCGGAGGACGCGCTGGTGCGGCGCTCGGCGTCCTGCCTTGGAAATGACGCATGTGCCTTAAGACTTCGTGGTAGACAACGGGGCCCGATGGGCCGAGAATGCAGCCTCGTGTGATGGATTTGCGCTTGAACTGTCGAAAAGGGTTTGGTATTCGACCGGGCTCAAGCTCAAGGTTCATCCCATGTGCCACCGAAGGAGCTCCCCGGCATGAACCCTGATATGGTCATGTACCAAGAGGAGTTTGAACAGATCCAAGGGGTCTGTTCACGGCTCCACCGCGACGCCAACGCCCAGGCCGTGTTGTTGATTGACAAAAACGGCCAATTAATTGCGGAAACAGGCGAAACGAGTAGTCTGGATACTACCTCGTTGTCCTCCCTTACGGCGGGCAACGTGGCAGCAACCGGAGGAATCGCCTCGTTGCTGAAGGAGAAGGAGTTCACCGGACAGTTTCATGAAGGTGAGCGCACCAACATAAATATCTCTGTGGTGGCGAACAGGGTGATCCTGGTGATCTTGTTCGACGAGCGTTCATCGCTGGGGCTGGTGCGGCTTCGCGTTCGACGCTCGGCGGACGAGCTGTCGGGCATCTTTGATGCTCTGATCTCCAAGGTCGAGCAGCCCTCAGCGCCGTCGATCTTCTCGGAGATCACCGATGAAGACATCGACAATCTGTTCAACGACTGAAACGCTGTTGCACCCCAGCCAGCGCGGATTCTAGATGTCCTTCATCAACTACTCGTCGCGCGAGATCAACTGTAAGATCGTCTACTACGGGCCCGGGCTGTGTGGGAAGACGACCAACCTGCAGTACATCTACGCCCGCACCAACCCGGACGCCAAGGGCAAGATGATCTCGCTCGCCACCGAGACCGAGCGAACTCTCTTCTTCGACTTCCTGCCCCTGTCGCTTGGTGAGATCCGTGGATTCAAGACGCGCTTCCATCTCTACACGGTGCCGGGGCAGGTGTTCTACGACGCGAGCCGGAAGCTGATCCTCAAGGGCGTCGACGGCGTGGTCTTCGTCGCCGACTCGCAGATCGAGCGCACCGAGGCGAACATCGAGAGCTACGACAACCTCCAGCACAACCTTTATGAGCAAGGCTACGAGCTGGAGAAGATTCCCTACGTCGTGCAGTACAACAAGCGCGACCTGCCCAACGTGGCGCCGATCGAGGAGATCCGAGAGCTGGTCAACGAGCGCAGCGTGCCCGAGTTCGAGGCCGTAGCGACGACCGGCTTCGGCGTTTTCGACACCCTCAAGGCCGTCGCCAAGTTGGTCCTTACGGAACTCAAGCGCGGGCGATAATGATTAGGAGGGGCTGAGCGCCCCTCCCCCCGCTGCTACGCAGCGGGGCCCCCCTCCCACCGCCTTCGGCCTCGTTCTACTTCATCACGCCAATTGGGCTTCGGAGCCTCGCACAGTAGGGAAGCGCTGCGTGGGTGCGACGTACCGGCTGCCGGCGACGGGAACCTGGCGAGGCGCCGTCCAGTAGCGCAGCCAGCGCCTTCGGTCTCGTTCTACTTCATCACGCCAATTGGGCTTCGGAGCCTCGCACAGTATCGGAGCGCTGCGACGTCGATCCGCTGGCGCCAGGTTCCCTAGGACAGAGGACTAGGCGGCGAAGGCCTTCCACAGCGAATCGAAGGTCTGGCGGAAGGCGTCGACCAGGCGGTGGTCGCTGCTGACGACGATGTTCTCCTCGTTGTGGGTCGCAGCCGAGCGGGTCCAGTTGTAGCTGCCGGTGACCAGGTACTCGTCGTCAAAGATGGCGAACTTGTGGTGCATGTGGTGCTCGGAGTGATCGAGCCGCACCGGGATGCCCGCCGAGGCCAGGCGCTGGACGTCGGAGCCGCGGTCCGCGGCCTTTTCGTCGTCGCTGATGATCCGGACCGCCACGCCGCGGTCGTGGGCCTCGCGCAGGGCGCCGGCGATCTGGTCGTCGGTGATGGTGAAGACGCAGATGTCGGCGGTCTGGCGGGCGAGCCCGATCAGCGAGACGATCCGCCGGCGGCAGCGGTCACCGGGGCTGAAGTGTGCCTCGGCGAGCAGGGGCTCCGCCCCAGCGTCGGCGGCCGCGGCGAGGGCCTTGACCACCTCCTCGAGCCAGGCGAGCAACCGGGTCGCGCGCTGGTCAGTCAGCTCACGACGCGCCAGCGCGAAGGCGCGGTGGCGGAAAAAATCGAGTCGGGTCGGCTCGTCGCGGTAGTCAGCGAAGACGGCAGTCAGGGCGCGACGCTCGCTGCGCGAGACGCGCCCGTCCTCGAGGGTGTTGAGCAGGACCTCGTCGATCTCGTCGGGACGCATGAGCCTTGCAGTACAACGAGATCCGCGGCCGCGCAAGGCTTGGGGATCCGACACCGGGAGGGGCGGATCGGGCGAACACGGAGTATGATGCGGAGGAAACCGACGGGAGGAGCAACGCGATGGCGACGAGCAAGTACAGCGGCACCGTGAGGCGGTCGGAGATGGCCGGCGGGGCCTGGACCCTGGTCACCGACCAGGGCGTGGTCTACCAGCTCGCGGGGGGCAGCGCCGAGCTGCTGGTCGATGGCGTGCGCGCCGAGGTAGAGGGCAAGATAGCCGCG
>JAUVBO010000430.1 GCA_030591195.1 Pseudomonadota bacterium | reverse complement strand
GCTCACTGCTGTCACCCGCACGTCCCGCAGAAGGGTGTCCCTCGCTACGGCCGCGAGGTAAGCCGGCTCATCCCGCATGGCGGCAGGCGGCGTGACGCGGTGTGCCGTGAAACTGGCCCGCGTACTGCAAACGGACTCCACCGGAACGATGGGAGGAGGTTCTCATGGCCGACGGTAGGGACAGCCAGCGAGCGGGGCCGGGACGTGCGGAGCAGCCGACAAAGACTCTTGATCTCGAGTGGCTAGCGGCGCTGCCGCCGACGCCGCTGGGCCTCGGGCGACTGGACGACTTGATTCAGGCCGACAGGCTACAGTCGTCGCCAGTCTCTCTCGAAGCGCTCGCCGATCTTGCGCCTCTGCTGCTGACGCCCGCGACTGACCGGCGGGACTTCGCCGTCCGTCTCGCTGAGGAGGTCAGCCGCGCCGAGCGGGGGATCAGCCTCTTTTCGTTGCTCTTGCTGGAGCTCGAAGGTGGCGAGCTCCAGCGCCGAGCGGGCTTGGCCTCGATGGCGGTGGGCGACACCCTGCGGGACTACGACATCTGTCGCCGGGTGGCCGACGACTTGCTGGCGGTGATCATGCCCGGCACAACTGACGTTGGTTGCGGCCGCGCCATCAACCGCCTGCGGGCGGTGCTCGACCAGCGCGAGGTAGGCGATCTCGCCATGGGCGGTGGGAGCTGGAGCCCGGGCGATCGGGGCCTCGAGCCCCTGGTCGAGCGAGCCACCAGCGCGGTGGCTCGCGACCGCGCCGGCCTCGGTGGCGCCGACGCGTCGCGCGTACCCGACGAGCCTCAGACCCGTGTGGTCCTGTGGGCCGAGGGCGTCGGTCACGCCCAGGCCGCTGACGCCCTGCCGGCGGACGGCGGTCTGACGATCCGGATGCGCTTGCCGGTCCCCCGACCGGGCTCCGCCGTGCACCTGACCGGGCGTAGCGGCCGTCGCTGGAGTGGGACGGTCAAGGAGGCCGAGCTCGACCGCACCGAGCAACCCATCGTCACCCTGCGCGTCGGCTGACCCTGACCTGGCGGTGTCGGCCGATCACTGGCCGCCGCGGTCCTTGCGAAGCGGCCAGTCGTTGGTCTGGCCGAACTTGGGGTAGTGCAGCTTCCACTCGGCGACCATCTTGTCGAACGGGATGTCCTCGAAGACGCCATAGTCGTGGACGTACTCCATGAACTTGCCGCCGGCGCGGTCGTACTGCTGGAACACCGAGTCGTGCTCGCCGTCGAAGTCGAGCGGCTCGACGCCGAGGTGCTCGCAGAGCTCCTTGTTGAACGCCGGCGTGGCGGCGACCCACCTGCCGCGCAGCCAGAGCTCCGCGTAGCCGTGGAAGACCAGCAGGTCCGTGCCTAGCTTGCGCTCGAGCTCCTCGGTGCCGATGTGGTTCCGCACGTTGGCGAAGTGCAGCCGGGCCGGGATGCCGAGGCAGCGGGCGCAGGCAGCGAGCACGTTGGCCTTGTCGATGCAGTGACCGCCGAGGGTCCGGTCACGCTGGATCACGGCGCTGGCCTTGAAGGCCTCGGGCGAGATCTTCACCCCCCACGGGTTGTAGCGGAAGCCGTCGCGGATCACGTAATAGAGGCTCACCGCCTGGTCGAGCGGCTCGGCAGACCGTCCGGCGTGCTTCTCGGCGTATCGGCGGATGGCAGGGTGATCGGCGTCGACGAAGAACCGTGGCGCCAGGTACAGGCTCGGATCAGACATCAGTCACTCATTCGAACAGCAGGACAGCGGATCGCGCGCCATTGTACAGGGTTCATCGGACTCTGGGGTTAGTCGAACGCGGTGGGGCGCGCGGGGTCGTCCAACGCCTCGGCGAGGTCCGACAGGTGTCGCGGGTTGGTGCGCGCGAGCGACAGCGGCGGCAGCTCGTCGAAGCCGAAGAAGCCCACCTCCGAGGTCTCGTCGCTCGGGCTCGGCTCGCCGCCCACCCGACGGCAGAGAAAAAGGATCTTGTAGGCGTGGTAGAACTCCAGCGGCTCGCCACCACGGTTGGCGTCGTAGACGCCGATCACGCGCTCGGCGACGACCTCGAGGCCGCTTTCCTCTCGAACCTCGCGGGCGACCATCGCCGAGGGCAGCTCGCCCACGTCCGCCCAGCCGCCCGGCATCGCCCACCGCCCGTCGGATCGTTCGCGGACCAGCAGCAGCTTGGCCTTCTCGACCACGGCCCCGCGAACATCGATCTTGGCGGTGGCATAGCCGGGCTGCAGCGAGAAGCTCTCGAGGGCCTCCTGCTGGTCGCGGTCGGTCTGGCCGGCGACGATCTCGGCGGCGATCTCGGCGAGTCTTCGATAGCGCTGGGTGTCGTAGGCGCTCTCGGCGTAGGCCAGACCGGTCTGGGCGAGCGCCTGGAGCTCGCGGGACCACTGCAACCATCGGGGTGAGGCGTCGCCCTGGGCGGTCATTGGGCGGGGCTGTCAACCTTGGCCGGCTGCAGCGGTCCCCAGGGCGCGTAGCTCTCGAGCTTCAGCGGCATGGTCTTGCCGGGCAGGCTCTTGCTGCGGTGGTTGGTCATCTTGAGCACCGTGCGCAGGGCGTGGCGCGCGGTGCCGTGGATCGTGGCGTAGTTGAGCCGTCCGAGGGTATCGCGCGAGGTGTGCATCATGTCGTTGACGCTCGCCGCGTAGAGCACCGAGGGCACCCCGCCCGAGGCCGTCGTGTGCTGGTCGCTCGACCGGAAGTAGTTCTTCTTCGCCTCGTGACCGGGCTTCGGCCGCGCCATCTTGCCCTTCGGCACGACCCGCATCGCCGCGCGGTAGACCGGGTTGTTGCGGGCAGCCTTGGCGTCCATGCCGCCAAAGACCCTGACGTCGTCGAGCTTGCCCCAGCCCACCGAGTCGATGTTGACCGCGCCGACGATCTTGCGGCCGCCGAAGTGCTTGGTGAACCTGGCGAAGGCCTCGGCGCCGACGTTGCCGGCTTCCTCGCCCGAGGTGAAGACGAAGATCACGTCGCGCTTGTGGCGCTTGCCGTAGAAACCCTCGAGCCGGGCGAGGGTCTCGGAGATCTGCAGCACCGAGGCCACGCCCGAGGCGTTGTCGTTGGCGCCCTGGTAGCGCTTGACCCCCTCGAGGCTCTTTTCGCGGGCGGTGATGCCATCGAGGTGGGCCATCACCAGGACGGCTTCCTTGTGGTTCCCGGTGCCCGGCCGCAGCCCGATGATGTTGTAGCTGGTGATGTCCTTCTTCTTCAGCGAGTCCCAGCGGTAGGCCTGGAGGTAGCGCCCGGTGCCGGTCTTGCCGGTGCCGAGGGGCTTGACGCCCTGGGCCTGGAGCCGGCCGACGACCCAGTCCACTGTCTGACGGAAGCTTGGCTGGGTGCAGTCTCGGCCGTCCGGTGCCCGGGCCAGGGCCTTGAGATCGCGCTTGAGCGGCAGCCCCCAGAGACCCTTCTTCGGCGCGCGACGCGCTTGAGCGGTCCCGGCGAGAGCGCCGAGGCATAAGACGATCAGCGTGATTCGTCCGAGGTCGGCCCGACGCAAGCGCTGCTTCTGGATGCGGGTCATGTGGCCTACACGACACGCAAAGATCATGCCTGTCGATCGGATCATGGGGTTTCGGCTAGTTACGGGATGCAGCGGCTCGTCAGGGGAAAGGAGGTGTCCCGATATCGTGGTGCCAGCGGCGACTCCGGCGAACAAAATGACATCCCGGCTCCTACGGTTGCCGGCAGTGCCGGCCAGTCGCTAACAGTTCGTTGACTTATTGCGGACCGACCGGGGTGCGGAGCTGCTTTGCACATTTCGCCCGGCAAGAACCGATCACCTGACCAGGAAAGGCCAGTTGACGGCCACAACTTCCGAGGTGCCGCCACGCCCGTCAAGAACCGCCAAAGATCGAGCTGCTTCGGCGGGTCAGTCGGCGCTGTCGGGCTGGTCGCGCGAGGCCCGCAGCAGGAAGTAGCCGAGGGCCGCGAAGGCCACCAGCGCCAGCGCCTCGCCGACGTAGGGAGAGTGCTCGATGCCGAAGCCCTGCGGTTTCTGTCCGGCGATGAAGGCCCACAGGGCGATCGCCACCCCGGTCAGCCCCTCGCCGGCGATCAGCCCCGAGCCCATCAGCACCCCGCGATCGGTGCGCGGCGTCGGGTCGACCTGCTCGCGGGAGGCCCGCCACTCGACGAAGGCTCGCAGGCAGCCGCCGGCGAATACCGGCGTCATCGCGCTCAGGGGCAAGTAGACGCCGACGGCGAAGGCCAGCGGGGGCACGCCGAGCAGGGCGACCATCACCGCGATCGCTGCGCCGGTCAGCACCAGGCCCCAGGGCAGGTTGGCCGCCAGCACGCCCTCGATCACGGTCTTCATCAGCATCGCCTGGGGCGCGGGGAAGTCCTTGCCGCCGAAGCCGTACTGGGCGCCGAGCAGGTAGATCGCCGCGGCGACGAAGAAGCCGCAGCCGAGCACTCCGATCAGCTCGGCGGTCTGCTGCTTGACCGGCGTGGCGCCGATGAGGAAGCCGCACTTGAGGTCTTGGGACATGTCGCCGCCGATGGAGGCTGCGACGCACACCACCGTGCCGATGGTCAGCACCGCAGCGCGGCCGACGTCATCGGTCCAGCCCATGGCGTAGAACACGGTCGCCGTGCCGAGCAGCGTGACGATGG
>JAUVBO010000690.1 GCA_030591195.1 Pseudomonadota bacterium | reverse complement strand
GGATGGAGCCGCTGCCCGACGAGGTGGCGGAGCTGCTCCGGGCTCACATCAAGGCCAGCCTCGAGGTGGTCTACCAGAGCACCGAGGTGGTCGAGCAGCTGGACGGCCTGGTGCGAGCCTCGTTTGCCGGGCCCGAGGCCCAGCGGGTGCTCGGGCTGATCGACGTGCTCGATCAGAAGGAGCACGAGGCCGACAAGGTTCAGGATCAGCTGGCGAAGGCCTTCTTCGCCAACGAGGACGCCTTCAAGCCGGCCGCGCTCTACCTCTGGATGAAGATCTTCAACAAGGTGGCAGACCTGGCCAACTACGCCGAGAAGATGGGGCACCGGGTGCGGCTCTTCATGGCGCAATCGGGGTGAGCCGCGCGAGAGGCTGCTAGTTGATGTCCCACGATATCTTGCTCTGGGTCGCGGGCCTCGTCGGCCTCTACATGGCGTGGAACATCGGCGCCAACGACGTGGCCAATGCGATGGCCACCTCGGTCGGCTCCAGGTCCTTGACCCTGCGCCAGGCCGTGGTGATCGCCGGGGTCCTCGAGTTCGCTGGAGCCGTGCTGGTCGGCGCCTACGTCACCGACACGGTGCGCAAGGGGATCGTTGATCCCGCGATCTTCGCCGCCGACCCCCACACCCTCGCCTACGGCATGACCGCCGCGCTGGCGGCGGCCGCCATCTGGCTCAACCTCGCCACGCTGCTGGGCTGGCCAGTCTCAACCACGCACTCGATCATCGGCGCCCTGGTCGGTTTTGGCCTGGTCGTTGGTGGGCCCGGGGCGATCAGCTGGGGCACCCTCGGCGCGGTGGTGGCTAGCTGGGTCATCTCGCCCGTCACCGGCGGCCTGTTCGGCTACGGCGTCTACCGCTGGATCCGGCGGCGGATCGTCGAGAAGCCCGACCCGGGGCAGGCGGCCCGGCAAAACGCGCCGCTGCTGGTGGGCGGGATGCTCTTCGTGCTGACGCTGGCGATGCTCTTCAAGGGGCTGAAGAACCTCAAGCTCAAGCTGCAGTGGTGGCAGTCGGGCGGACTCGCCGTGGCGGCGGCGACGGGCGGGTACCTGATCGCCTCGCTCTTTCGCCGGCGACCCGGACCTGTCGACGGTGGCTATCAGGAGATGGAGCGGATCTTCCGCTACCTACAGATCGCCTCGGCCGCCTTCGTCGCCTTTGCCCACGGTGCCAACGACGTCGCCAACGCCGTCGGGCCGATCGCCGCGGTCTTCTCGATCATCGACACCGGCACGGTGGTGCCGAAGGTCGGCGTGCCGATCTGGATCCTGCTCCTGGGAGGAACCGGGATCGTCATCGGCCTCGCGACCTACGGCTACAAGGTGATCGGCACCGTGGGCAGCGACATCACCGAGGTCACGCCATCGCGGGGATTCGCGGCCGAGATCAGCGCGGCGATCACGATCCTCGTCGGCTCCAAGCTCGGGCTGCCGCTCTCCACCACCCACACCCTGGTCGGCGCGGTGGTCGGCGTCGGCCTCGCGCGCGGGATGAACGCGCTGAACCTGCGGGTGCTCCGCAACATCGCGGTCTCGTGGCTGGTGACGATCCCCTTCGCGGCGGCGGTTTGCGTCATGCTCTTCTACCTGCTCCGGGCCGCGCTGTAGAGCAGCTCGAGTCCGGCAGCTCGCTCTCGGTCGCCGGGGATCAGCGCCAGCGCTTGCCGACCTCGTCGAGCCCCGCGGACTTGAGGTCCTCCGGGGTCATCGCGATGCGGAACCTGCAGTCGGCGTTGAACGCGAGGAACCACGGCTCGGACAGCGTCGGCACCTGTGAGTTCTGGTCGACGTTGTAGACGGCCACCGCGCCCCGGCGGCCGTCCTGCTCGGTGAAGTAGATCGTCTCCGGGTTCGTCTCCTCCAGCACGCGCCCGATCATCTGACCTGCCTTGCCTTCCCGGACGTGGGTGTTGAACGGCTCGTGCGGGATAGGTGATTTGCATCAAGATACGCATCGCTTCCTCCGTCTTCTCGACCTGCTACCCGGTGCCACCGCGACGCGCCAGCCCAACGGGTACGCCGCCGGCCTGCACCAAGGTTCGGCGGCGTGGATCGGGAGCGATCAGGTTGAATTCCCATTACTTAGAAAGCATTGAATTCTCGCCACTTGAGTGGTATAGCGGCCATCGGACCGTGACTCCCCTCCCACTTCTCGTGGAGAGATTTCTGTCACCGCAAATGAGGTAAGAACAACATGGCCAACGCGAAAATCATCTGGACGAAGATTGACGAAGCCCCCGCCCTGGCAACGCACACGTTGCTCCCGATCGTTCAGGCCTACACCAAGGGATCTGGCATCGACATCGAGACCAGCGACATCTCCCTCGTCGGCCGGGTGATCGCCAACTTCCCCGACAAGCTGACCGACGAGCAGAAGCTGACCGACTCCCTCGCGCAGCTCGGCGCGCTGGCGCTGACACCCGAGGCCAACATCATCAAGCTGCCGAACATCAGCGCCTCGATCCCGCAGCTGCAGGCGACGATCAAGGAGCTGCAGGACAAGGGCTACGAGATCCCCGACTACCCGGAGGAGCCGAAGAGCGACGCGGAGCGGGCGCTGCAGGCGCGGTTCGCCAAGGTCCTCGGCTCGGCGGTCAACCCGGTGCTGCGCGAGGGCAACTCGGACCGCCGGCCCGCCGCCGCGGTGAAGAAGTTCGCCCAGAAGACCCCGCACAAGATGATGAAGCCCTGGCCCGAGTCGGGGTCCAAGGCGCGCGTGGCCCACATGTCGGGCAAGGATTTCTACCAGAGCGAGAAATCCACCACGATGACCAAGGCCGACGAGGTCAAGATCGAGTTCGCCGCTGGCGACGGCAAGGTGACGCTGCTCAAGGACAAGCTCGCCCTGCTCGAGGGCGAGGTCATCGACGCCTCACTGATGAACGTCGCCGCCCTGCGCAAGTTCTACGCCGAGACGATCGACGAGGCGAAGAAGGCGGGTGTGCTGCTGTCGCTGCACCTCAAGGCGACGATGATGAAGATCTCCGATCCGATCATGTTCGGCCACTGCGTCTCGGTCTACTACAAGGACGCCCTCGACAAGCACGCCGACCTGCTCCGCGAGATCGGCGCCAACGTCAACAACGGCCTCGCCGACGTGCTCGACAAGCTCGACCGGCTGCCGGCCGACAAGAAGGCCGAGATCGAGGCCGACATCAACGCCTGCTACGAGACCCGTCCGGCGCTGGCGATGGTCGACTCGCGCAAGGGCATCACCAACCTGCACGTGCCGAACAACATCATCGTCGACGCCTCGATGCCGAACGTCGTCCGCGACGGCGGCAGGATGTGGAACAACGACGACCAGCTGCAGGACTGCGTGGCCATGGTGCCTGACCGCTGCTACGCGACGATCTACTCGGTGATCCTCGAGGACGCCAAGGACAAGGGGCAGTTCGATCCCTCGACGATGGGCAGCGTCGCCAACGTTGGCCTGATGGCGAAGAAGGCCGAGGAATATGGTTCCCACGACAAGACCTTC
>JAUVBO010000560.1 GCA_030591195.1 Pseudomonadota bacterium | reverse complement strand
GCTGCGAGACCTGCGCGCTGGCCTCGCGCTGCCCGTCGAAGCAGCCCTGAGGGGGGGCGAAGGTGCACCAGCGGAGGGGCGAACGAGCGCGACCGGAGGACGGTTACCGGTTGCAGTGCTTGGCGAGGCTCTTCTTGGCGCTGGGCAGCCTCTTGGCAGCCAGCTGCAGCGCGGCGCAGGCTCGGCTGCGCTTGCCGAGCTTGAGGTAGATCGCAGCGATCCGCTGCTGCAGTGACGCCTTCTTCGCCGTGTGGGCCAGCGCCTTGGTCAGGTGGTGAACCGCCGGCCAGAGCTCCCTGACCCGCTGGTGACTCTCGGCCAGCAGCTCGCGTACCCGTCGATCATCACGCATCTTCAGCGCCTTGGTCAGCTCGACCCGCGCCTCGACGTACTTGCCCCGGGCCAGCAGCTTACGCGCGATCCGCAGCCGGGCCTTGCGTAGCACCCGTCGGGCCCACGCCCGACGGCGCGCGATCTCTCTGGCCGACAGGTCCGCCGGGGCCACCGCGTCAACCGGTGGGGCGGTCGCACCGTCCGCAGGCCGATCGGCGCCGCCATCCGCACCAGCGCTGTCGGCGCCAACGTCGGCACCAGCTGGCGCCGCCTCGGTCCCAGAGCCGAGCCCGCCCGCCGTCGCGAGGCGACGGTCATCGCCCTTCGAGGAGGCCAGCGCGCTGGTGCTGGCCTCCGCCGGCTCGTCCTCCCCGGCGCTCAAGAAGAGCAGCAGAACGATCACGGCGATCACCGCCACGGACATTGCCCCCGCGACGATGTAGAGCCACCGGGAGGATCTCGGCGTGACCCGGGCGGCGTCGATCACCGATGGTGCCATGGGCACCGCCGACGCGACGTCGGCCAGGACAACCACCTGGGACTCTGCGCGCGGCTCGGCAGGCCGCGCGAGCAGGGGAACGAGCCCGGGCGTCGTCAGCGCGGTGGCTTCCCCGAGGTCTCCGTCCGGGCGGACCTCGGCGGTGTGCAGATCATCGATCGACGACTCCCGCGGGCCCTCGTCGGGCAGCGGCCCGCCGAGCTGCGGGATCGTCTCGACCACCGTGTTGGCGTCCTCGTCCTCCGCCTCCGGGGCGCCGGCGGCCTCGGGATGGCGGGCGACCACGGTCGGGATCTCGGCGGTGCCAGGACCGAAGAACCCACGACGCGTGGGCCGGCTGGGCCGCGGCCTCAGCGGGTCGCCGGGCTGGTCGACCGGCGTCGGTGCCTCCGGGTCGTGGGGGGCCATGGGCTCGGCCAGCGCGAGTCGCACCGACTCGAGCAGCGCGCCCTGGGTGGCGATCCGCCGCTCGAGCTCCTCGCGGCGGCCACGCTCTTCGTCCCACCGGCGCTCGACCACCCCGTCGATGACCTCGAGCCGGTCCGCGAGCAGGGCCACGTCCTTGCGCAGCAGCGCCACCTCCGCGCCAAGCGAGACCACGGTCGGTCGCGGCGGCGAGCTGGTCCCGCTGCCCTTCGGCGCCAGCTCGGCCGACCGCTCGCCAGCCCCCGGGCCCCGCAGCCGAGCCCGCAGCCGGTCCATGTAGCTGGTCGTCGACACCAGCGGAGCCGTGGCGGTCGACGCCAGACCCGAAGCCGCGCCAGCCCTCGGACCTCCGGGCTCCGCCAGATCCGCCCTTGGCTGGTCGACTGCCCCGAGACGAAGCAGCTTCCTCGCGGCGCCGACCAGGGCCCCGATCTCGCCCGGCTCCACCGCTCGGTCGACCAGGGCGTCGCCCTCGCCCGGCGATGGCCCGACGCCGAGGATCAACGCGCCGGCCTGCTTCAGCTCGCGCAGCAGCGCCTCGTAGTCGCTCACCCGGTCAACGGAGATCACCACCAGCCGGATCTCCCGACCCTCGCACTTGGCCCGGGACTCGTCGAGATCCTCGGCGAAGACGACATCGAACTTGCTGGGCGAAAAGCTGCCGAGGAAGTCGAAATGCAGGTCGTCGTCCTCGACGACCAATATGCCCATTGGTTGGGTCACGCCGTCGGGTAGCCGCCCGCTGTCGACGGCCCGCTCGATATCCGCCGCTGCATCCTCGTCCTCGCATCGTCATGGTAGCGGGAAACACGAGCTGGCGAAACAGCGAGCTGGGAAGATCGGCACCTCCCGGATCGCCGCGGTCCGGCGCCAGCCACGCGCTACTTACTGGCCAGCGGCTTGCCGTCGTAGCTGCCGGTAAGCGCCTCGAGGAAGGCAACGATGTCCTTGATCCGGTCGATGTGCAGCCCGTGCTCGAGCTGGTGCCGGGCCATGACCGAGACGGCGGCCTCGAGGCTGCTGGCCGAGCCGTCGTGGAAGTAGGGATGGGTCAGCGCGATGTTGCGCAGCATCGGCACCTTGAAACGACCCCTGTCTCGCGCCTTCCTCGTCACGTTGTATCGCCCCCGATCGACGTCGCCTGGCTGGCGGCCGGTGGGGTAGCTCTTGAACCGGCCCATCTTCTCGAAGGACTGACCGCCGAGGACCTTGCCCACGTGGCAGGTGACGCAGCCCGCCCCGGTGAAGGCCGCCAGACCCTTCTTCTCGGCGGGAGTCAGCGCTGACTTCTTGCCGCGGAGGAAGTCGTCGAAGCGCGAGGGGGTCAGCAGCGATTCTTCGAAGGTCGCGATCGCGTCACGGATGTTCCTGCCGGTGACGCCATCGGCATAGCTGGCGGAGATCTCGGCCACCAGCGCCTCGTCCTGCTTGAGCCGCTCGGTGACCATCTTCCAGTTGGCCGCCATCTCGATCGGGTTGTTCACCGGACCGTCGGCCTGCTCG
This sequence comes from Pseudomonadota bacterium, assembly GCA_030591195.1. The sequence continues at coordinate 1,232 of JAUVBO010000560.1, read as the reverse complement.
AACAGGTCGCGGGCGCGCCCGTCCCAGAACTGTCTGTACTGCAGCCCGGCGTTGAAGACGGTGGGCGAGTTGATCGGGCCCTGCTTGCCGCCGACGCCGGTGGAGACCTTGACCTGATCCGTGCCGCCCTGGTGCATGCCGTGGCAAGAGGCGCAGGAGATCGAGCTGTCCTTCGACAGGCGCTTGTCGTGAAACAGCTTGTTGCCGAGGGAGACCTTCTTCGGGTTGAGCTTGAGCGAGGCCACTTCGGGCAACGGCTGGAGCGGTCCGCCAGCGTGATCATCGGCCACACCAGCGGTGGCGAAGTACTTGGCGCGGGTCTGCTTGATCCAGGTGTCGAGGGTCTGCTTGTCGTCGCCACTCAAGGCGTGGTTCCAGTGCAGCAGCAGGTACTTGCCCGGGGGCATGCTGCCCTCGGCCAGGGCGCGCTCGACCTTGGCCACCGCCGCCTCCGACAGCGGCGGCCTCTCGTCGCGAAAAAGCTCGGCACGCAGGTCGAGCCACTCCAGGCCGCGCTTGACGTCCCGCTCGACGAGGCCCTTGGCGATCGGGAAGCTGGCGTAGAACGGCTTGGGCGTCGCGGGAGCGTGGCAGTGGACGCACTTGCGCTTGAAGATCGCGGCGGCCTCTCGCCAGTGGGGAACGGCCTCGCCGGTACGGTCGGGCAAGGCGGCCGAGGTGTCGGGCCCCGCGACCAGATTGATCACCGGGAAGGCGAGGGCGAGCAGCAACACGGCGAGGGCCACCCAGCGAGCGGTGCGTTTCATCGAGGACCTCCTTAGGCAGGCGATGCTCGCCCTTCTGGCCCAGCGGGTCAATCGCCGGTCGCGGGCCGGGGCGTCGCCTGATGGCTCCCCGGGGCGTCAGCCACTGGTCATTGCTTTTGCCAGCCCGCGCCGGCAGTCCGGAGAACGAGTAAACATATAAGAACATGACTCTTTCCCCTTGGCGACCCTCCCGGGCTCCGCCGCCAGATCGTGGCACGGGTGGTGCAACTGCTCGGGACACGTTTGCTCAGACCACGGAGGCAGCTCATGACAACGAGGACTCGCGGCTTGGCGACAATCTCTCTGGTGGCCTTCGCGCTCGGCGCGTGCGGCGCCCTGTCCGCCGACGAGCCAGTGACGCTGACCGGCGGCAAGGGCGACGTCGCGAACCCCGGCCAGCCCTGGGTCGAGGCGTTCCCGCCGGCGGTGTGTGGCACGAAGCCCTACCGCTGGCTGGCGCCGACG
>JAUVBO010000547.1 GCA_030591195.1 Pseudomonadota bacterium | reverse complement strand
TTGGCCCTGTTAGCTTCTGGGTGTGGTCCGTCCCGCGAGGTAGCCTTCAATGAAGTGAAACAGCCGTTTCTGCTTGTCCCGGACCTTGATCGCGGTCAGGCAGCCGCCACCGGCGATCGTGATGCGGCGGCGGGAGACGATCTCGAAGCCGGCCGCCTTGAGGCAGACCGACGGCGGGTGCAACTCCTTGATCCCCTGGCGAACCCGCAGCAACGCGACCTGGGTCGTGCCGTAGGCGCGGCGCTCGAGCTTCACCCGCGGCGAGCGGGCGAGCAGCCGCTCGGATGGCCCGAGGGCCAGCGCGCGGCCCGGGGAGCCGGCCAGCGCCGCGGGTAGCCCGGGACCCGGTGCTGGTCCCGGGTGAAGCAGGCGGCGGGGCGTCGCGCAGGAGACGGCGGCGATTCCGGCCAGCGCCAGCAACGCGACCAGCGGGCGGCGGGACGGTCCGCCGTCCCGTACCTCGTCGGATCGCAGCGGCGGCGCCGTGATGCGGTGCGGCGGCGGCAGGCAGAGTCGGCGGAGCAGCAGCAGCGAGGGCAGGGCGGCGATCACCACGAAGGCTGCCAGGCCGACGCCTTGATGCAGTGCTTCGCCGGGGGCCTGGCCGCTGTGGAGGTGAGCCGCGGTGAGGCCGATCACCCGCAGGACGTTGGCAAAGAACAGCAAGCTGGCCAGGGTGAGCCAGAAGAGCAGGGCGCGGGGCAGCGGCAGGCGGCGGCCAGCCCCGGCCGTGGCCAGGACTCCGAACAGCGCGCCGCAGTAGAGCAGCTTGAGGCCGCTGCAGCTGCTGTCGACGCCGATCAGCAGCTCGCCGACTCGCAGTTGGGTGCCCTCGGCCACCACCGGGACGCCGTAGATCTCCAGCGCTCCGCCCGCGATCTGCGCTGCCAGCCGCTGCAGCGGATATCCGACGAGCGTGTTGGCCCAGTGGACCACCGGCAAGCAGGCGAGGCCGAGCCACAGCTGCGGGTGGCGGTACCAGCGACCACGGTAGTCACGGAAGGCGACCAGCCAGAGGTGGAGGCAGATCACCGCAGCAGCCGCGCGCAGGACGTTGATCTGTAGTGGTTGAAGCAGGGCTAGGTCGGCCGCTGCCACCGCGACCAGGCAGGCGAGGTGCCGGGTCGACGGATCGCGTCGCGGGGGCGGCAGGCGCAACAGCGCCGGCGCCAGGAGCAGCAGCGGGAGCAGCCCGGCCGAGCCGTAGGTCGGGTCAGCCCAGGTGCTGGCGAGCCAGCGCAGTCCATCGCCGAGCTGCAGCAGCAGGCAGGCGAGCGACGCCAGCGCGAGCAACAGGTGAGAGCGGGATTCGGGCGACCACATCACTCCAGGCTAGCGACGGAATCCGGCGAGCCTGGGTCGGTGTTCGGGAAAGACGGAGGCGGAGATGTGGCGGCTTCGTGGCGCCCGGCTAGTGCCGGGGCTCAGTCGGGGGCTCAGCCCGGGGTCGGATCGACCCGGACGACCCAGGACTCATCGAGCAGCTCGAGCAGGCGCGTCATCGCCCGGTCGACGTCCTCCGCGGCGGCCGCCTCGACGGTGACCATCACCTTGTGGTCGCTGACGTCGAGCCTGGGGTAGCTGCCGATCTGAACGTCGTCGAGCTCTGCGTCGACCCGCGCGAGGTCGTCGGCGATGACGTTCTCGTAGACGTTGAGGTAGACGCAGCGGACGACCGCCGGACGGCCTGCGAAGCGTGGCCTGAGCTCCTCGAGCTTGGCAGCGAAGATCTGGGGCACGCCCGGGAGGATGAAGATGTTGTCCAGGACGAAGGCGGGCAGGCGGCCGGGGCCCGCCAACTCGGTGCCTTCCACGACATCGGCCATCTTCAGCGCGGCCTCGTTGATCCGTTCGCCGAGCAGCTCGTGCAGCAGCCGCACGACCTCCGGGTGACGGACCACTGGCCGGCCGAAGGCCTGCGCGATGGCCTCGATGGTGCGGTCGTCGTGGGTCGGGCCCAGACCGCCCGAGCAGAAGACGTGATCATAGCGGGCGGCGCAATCCTTGACCGCCTGGCCGATGTCGTCGACGTTGTCGCGGACGATGATCACCCGCTCCAGCTTCACGCCCGCGCTTGCCAAGGTCTTGATCAGGAAGGGAGTGTTCGAGTCCTCGACCTTTCCGGACAGGATCTCGTCGCCGATGATCACTGCGGCGGCCGTGGACATACGGGCAGCATACGCCCGGATCGAATTCTCGGCTAGTCGCGGTCGCCCGGTCTTGGTATACGTCTCGGCCGGGAGCCACGCGATGACCCTGATCGAGCTTCGCAAGCTGATGACTAGCGCCCAGATGACCCGCGCTCTGCGCCGGCTGGCCGACGAGATCGTCGAGCGAGAGAACGGCGTGGAGGATCTCGTCCTGGTGGGGATCCACACCGGCGGGGTGTTCCTCGCCGAGCGGATCGCTCACCTGATCGAAGAGCTGGAGGGAGAGATGGTGCCGCTGGGCGCCGTGGACATCACCCTCTACCGCGACGACCTCTTCGAGGGGTTGCCGCGTCCCGAGATCGGCCCGACCAAGCTGCCCTTTGCCCTGGCGGCGAAGAAGGTGGTGTTGATCGACGACGTGCTCTTTACCGGACGGACGGTGCGCGCAGCGCTCGACGCCCTCAACGACTATGGTCGCCCGCGGCGGGTGCGGCTGGCGGTGCTGATCGACCGTGGCTGCCGGGAGTTGCCGATCCACGCCGACTACGTCGGCTCCCGCATCGACACCGAGGCGAGCCACAGCGTCAAGGTTCACCTGAAGGAGAAGGGGCAGGAGGACGAGGTGCTCCTGCTGCAAGCCCAGGACTGATGATGCCCTTTTCCCAGCGCCACCTGCTCGACATCGAGAGCTTGAGCCGAGAGGATCTCCTCGCCGTGGTCGAGGTCGCCGATCGGTTCCAGGAGGTCTCCGAGCGCCCGATCAAGAAGGTGCCGACCCTGCGCGGCCGGACCGTGGTCAACCTGTTCCTCGAGCCGAGCACCCGCACCCGGATGAGCTTCGAGATCGCCGAGAAGCGCCTCAGCGCCGACTCGGTCAACCTCAGCGGCTCGGCCTCGTCGACGACCAAGGGCGAGACCCTGCTCGACACGGTGCGGAACCTGCAAGCGATGGCGCCCGAGATCATCATCATTCGCCACGCCTTCGCCGGCTCGCCCCACTTCATCGCCAAGCACATCGACGCTGCGGTGATCAACGCCGGCGATGGCGCTCATGCCCATCCGACCCAGGCGCTGCTCGACCTGGCGACGATCCGAGCCCACAAGAAGGAGATCACGGGGCTCGAGGTGGCGATCGTTGGCGATCTCGCCCACAGCCGCGTGGCCCGGTCGAACATCCAGGCGCTGACCAAGCTCGGCGCCAAGGTCCGGGTGGCGGGGCTGCGGACGATGATGCCGATCGGCATCGAGCGGCTGGGCGTGACCGTCGCCAACAGCCTCGCCGAGGCGATCGAGGGCGTGGACGTGGTGATGATGCTGCGGATCCAGGCCGAGCGACTCGGCCGCGCTTGCCTGATCTCGACCCTGCGGGAGTACAGCCAGACCTTCGGGCTGACCCGCAAGCTGCTCGAGCTGACCAAGCCCGACGCGATCGTGATGCATCCCGGTCCGATCAACCGCGGCGTCGAGATGGCGCCCGACGTCGCCGACGGCCCGCGCTCGGTGATCCTCGAGCAGGTCACCCGCGGCGTGGCGGTCCGGATGGCGGTGCTCTACCTGCTCGCGGGCAGCCCCCCGGTGGAGTCCCAGATGGTCCGGTGGTAGCGGGACCTGGCTACTGCCAGAGGGCCATCTGGCGAGTCAGGGCTTGTCGTACCAGGTTCCCCGTCCCCGTCCCCGCTGGGCCAGACGACCGGCCCTCACCAGCTGCTGCAGGTGAAGCTTGATCGTGTTGCGGTTGGCGCCGCTCAGCGCCACCGCCTCTCGAACCGTGACCCGGCCGTGCTCGCTGACGATACCCAGCAGCTTCTCCGCGAGGGGCGCGAGCGGCGCCATCAGTCGCTCCTGATCCAGCTTGCGTAGCAGCACGTCCTTCTGCTGCACCA
>JAUVBO010000587.1 GCA_030591195.1 Pseudomonadota bacterium | reverse complement strand
TCCCGCAGGTCGACGCGATCATTGCCGGCAGCGACTTCGGCCGGGACGCGGTGCGCAAGGCGCGCACGGTGCTCGAGCGGGCGCGGGAGGCGATCGCGGCGCGAGACAAGCAGGCGATGGTCGACACCAAGGAAGCGCTGACCAGGACGATGAACATGTTCCGGGGGGTGGTCTCGAAGACGCAGCTGGACTGAACCCTCCAGGAGAGGAGCGAGCGTTCCTCCGCGGACCCCGGTCGGGCTCGAGCGCCCGGCTGTTTCGGAGCGTGCTGGACTCTTGATGGCAGGAACGGACCCAAAGGCGCAGAGGTTGGTCGAGGAGGGCCTGGCGCTCTATAGCGCCGGGCGGCTCGAAGAGGCGCTGGGCAAGTGGGACCAGGCACTGTCCATCGATCCTGCCGTGCCGCGGGCGGCGGAGTACCGGCAGTACGTCGCCGAGAACCGCGCGGCGCTGGCCTCGAGCTTCAGCGCCGCATCGTCGGCGACTCACCCGGTGGTCTCTCCCAGTCAGCCCGCCGAGGAGCCGGCCGACGAGCTCTCGCTCGAGATCGACGTCAGTGACGAGGATTTCGTCGTCGGCACGCCGGACTCCGCGGCCAGCGAGGACGTCGGCCTCGACTTCACGCCGGCGGTAGACCTCTCGCTGCCCCCGCTCGGCGACCTGGCGATGGAGGGCGAAGACCTGACACCGCAGGTCACCCTGCGCTCGCTCGACGGTGGCCTGGCGATGCAGTCCAGCGACCGTACCAACCGGATCGAGCTCGATGAGTACCGCCCCGAGATCGAGCGCTCGGGGATCCAGGCCCGAAGACAGCAGGCAACGCCGCTGACGGTGCTGCCAGGCCGAGGCGCGCCGCGGCCGTCGGGAGACGACTTCGAGCCTGCCGAGCTGACTCCGGTGGGGATCAAGCTCCCCCAGCCCTCGCGGCTGGTGGCCGAGGGCGAGCTGGGCTTGACCCCTCCGACGGAGGCCGATCTGGGGGAGGTCGATCTGGGGGAGGTCGACGAAGAGCTGATGCGGGGCCAGGCGACCCCGGCGAAGTTCGGTCGGGACGATCGTCTCGACAACGACTTCGGCCGTCACGACAACGACTTCGGCATCCCTGCAGCCGTCGGGGTGGGCGAGCTGGGCGTGACCTCGCCCGCCGCCGCGGGGGCGGCCGATCTCGAGCTGCCAGCGGGCGGAGGCGACGACCTGCTCGCGGGGCTCGGCGAGATGCTGCAGGGCACGGCCCCGGACCGCAAGCCGAACGACTTCGAGCTGCTGGATTCCACCGCCGAGGGTGGGCCGCGGGCCGCTGCTGCGCTCGAGGAGCTGGCCGCTGGCGGGTCCGTCGCTGATGGGGATCAGGTTGATCAGGACGTGGACACGATGCTGGCCGGCGCGCATCAGCTGTTCGAGCAGGGGACCCACGAGGGATCGCTCTGGCTCTGCGAGCGGATCCTCAACGCCGAGCCAGACCACGGTGCGGCGAGCGCGCTGCTTGCGCGCAACGAGGACGCGCTGCTCGAACAGTATCAGCAGAAGCTGGGCGATCTTGACGTGGTGCCGGTGGTGCGGGTGCCCCAGCACGAGATCGTCTGGCACAAGCTCGATCACCGGGCGGGGTTCCTGCTGTCGCGGGTCGACGGCATGCTGACCTTCAACGATATCCTCGACGTCAGCGGGATGGGGCGCTTCGAGACCTGCCGGATCCTCTCGCAGCTGATCGATCAGGGCGTCATCGCGCCCCGCAAGTGACCGCTGGCCGGGGGCACCGACCGATGATCGGACGGGAGCGATGAGCGGACGGTTCGTCATCGCCTGCAGCAACCAGGCGGACTTTGTCGACAGCGACCTGATCGAGGTCGCGGTGGCCGGTCGGTCGAACTGCGGCAAGTCGACGCTGATCAACGGCCTGGTGGGGCAGCGCAAGCTGGCGCGTACCTCACAGACGCCGGGCCGTACGCGCCAGGTGATCTTCTTCGAGGTCCGGCTGCGGGGCGCGCCACGGTTCCACCTGGTGGATCTGCCGGGGTACGGCTACGCCAAGGTCTCGAAGTCCGAGGCGGCGGCCTGGGCGCCGTTGATCGAGGGCTACGTCGAGGGGCGGCGCCAGCTGCGGGCGATGCTGCTGCTCTCGGACATCCGCCGCCAGCCGGGCGACGAGGAGCGCGACCTGCTGCGCTGGTGCGCTGACCGAGGGCTGGAGCCGGTGGTGGTGCTGACCAAGGCGGACAAGATCAAGAAGAACCAGCGCTTCATCGCGGCGGACGGGGCCAAGCGGGCGCTCGGGCTGAGCCGACGACCGCTCTGTTTCTCGTCGCGGGACGCGAGCTCGATCGAGGCCTTGCGGCGGCACGTGGTGGAGCTGGTCAAGCGCGAGTCGGCCGCGTCACCAGCGGCGCCGGGGGATCCGGGGGAGCCCGGGGATCCGGCCGTGGAGGGGGCGGTGATCGGGCTGACCGGCGGGATTGCCGCGGGCAAGAGCCTGGTCGCGACGATGCTCGCCGAGCTCGGCGCCCAGGTGGTGGACGCCGACGAGCTCGCGCGTGAGGTGGTGGCGCCGGGCAGCGAGGCGCTGGCGCGGATCGTCGCGCGCTTCGGCGAGGAGGTGCTCGATCCGGCCGGCGCCCTCGACCGGGCGAGGCTCGCGGCGCTGGCCTTCGCCGACGACCAGGCGCGGGGGGCCCTCGAGGCGATCACCCACCCGGCGATCGCCACCCTCTCGTGCCAGCGGATCGCCGAGCACCAGGCTGGCGGCGCGCCGCTGACGGTCTACGAGGCGGCCTTGCTGGTGGAGACCGGCCGGCATCGCGAGCTCGGCCCGCTGGTGGTGGTGGTCGCCGACGAGGCCCAGCGCATCGAGCGGCTGATGGCCCGCGACGCGCTGGGCCGCGAGGCCGCCGAGCAGCGGCTCGCGGCCCAGGTGTCCCAGCAGCGCAAGGCGGAGCTCGCCGACCACGTGATCGACAACTCGGGCTCGATCGAGCAGACTCGGGCCCAGGTCGAGCGCCTCTACCGCCTGCTGATCGGGGCCTAGGAAGGGGTACATGGAGACGACGCTGGTAACCGGCTTCCCGTCGTACACGGCGAAGCGGATGATCCGCAAGCTGCTCGAGGCCGACGCGCGCGAGCGGGTGATGGTGCTGGTGCGGCACCAGGATGCTGCCGAGGCCAACGACCGGCACCGCACCCTGCCCGAGTCGCAGCAGAAGCGGCTGTCGGTGTTGATCGGCGACGTGACCAACATGGACCTCGGCCTCTCGGGCCGGGAGTACCGGGCGCTGACCAACGACCTGACCACGATCCACCACCTGGCCGCCCGCTACCACCTCGGCGCGACCAAGGAGGAGCTGCAGCAGCACAACGTCGGAGGGACCCGCGGTGTGGTCGAGCTGGCGCTGGAGTGCCGCAACCTCAAGTGCTACGCCCACTGGAGCACCGTGCTGGTCTCGGGCGAGCGCGAGGGCGTGGTGATGGAGGACGAGCTCGAGCGGGGCCAGCGGTTCCACAACGAGTACGAGCACACCAAGTACGCCGCGGAGAAGGTGGTCCGCTCGATGTCGCGTCGGGTGCCGTCGACGATCATCCGCACGGGAATCATCGTCGGCGACAGCCAGACCGGCGAGCTCGGCCGCTACGACGGTCCGTACAACCTGATCCGGGTGCTGATGAACTCGCCCTTCGACCTGCAGCTGCCCCTGCCGGGGCAGGGCGTCGGCCCGTTTCACCTGGTGCCGGTGGACTTCGTCATCGACGCCGGCTACGCCCTGGCCCGGATGCCCCGCGCCGTCTCGCGGACCTTCCACGTGGTCGACCCCTGTCCCCTGTCGGCTCGCTGCGTCTACGAGCTGGTGGCCGACCGGGCCTACCGCAAGGTGCCGAAGAAC
>JAUVBO010000755.1 GCA_030591195.1 Pseudomonadota bacterium | reverse complement strand
GGTGACGCGGTGGTCCGGGTGCGCACCAAGAGCGGCCTGCTGCTGCTCGAGGCGCGCACCGGCACCGACGGTCGCACGGTGTTCGTGCCCGGGCTCGACGCCGATGTCCAGTCGGGCGAGACCTTCGACGTCGAGGCCACGGTCGGCGCCAACGGCACCAGCGCCAGCGGCAGCTTCTCGCTCGACGAGGCGACCTGGACGTTGACCCTCGAAACCACCGCGACGCTGCCGAGCAAGCTCGACCTGGCGTTCATCGTCGACACCACCGGCAGCATGAGCGACGAGCTCGGGTTCCTCAAGGCCGAGACGGCCAGCATCGCCGCCAAGGTCGCAACGCTGCACCCCGGCGTCGACATCCGCTTCGCGCTGATCGTCTATCGCGACCAGGGCGACGCCTACGTCACCAAGCGCTTCGGCTTCGACAGCCTCTCGGCCTTCCAGTCCACCATCGGCAAGCAGGGCGCCGCGGGCGGCGGCGACTACCCCGAGGCGATGCACCAGGCGCTGACCGAGGCGGCGGACGAGCTGCAGTGGCGCGAGGGCAACGTCGCGCGGGTGGCCTTCTTGCTCGCCGACGCGCCGCCCCACCAGGCGTACCTCGGCGAGACCTTCACCGCCTTCGACGAGCTACGCCGCAAGGGCGTGCGGCTCTACCCGGTGGCCAGCAGCGGCGTGGCTGACCTGGCCGAGTTCGTGATGCGCGCCGGCGCCTTTCTGACCCTCGCCCGGTACATCTTCCTCACCGACGACTCGGGCGTCGGCAACGCGCACGCCGAGCCCCACCAGCCGAGCCAAGCCGACCTCCAGCCCTGCTACGTGATCGAAAAGCTCGAGAAGCTGATGACCAGGATGATCGCCTCGGAGCTCGTCGGCGAGCTGCTCTCGCCCGACCCGGCCGATGTGCTGCGCACCGTCGGCAACCCGGTCGACGGCGTCTGCAAGCACGACCAGGACGTCGAGGATCCAGCGGGCACGGGCGACCCGTCGGGATCAGAGGCGTAGCGAGCCGCGCTGGTCACAGGCGGCGCACTTGATCCCAGCTGGTGTCTGCCCCAAGCTTGTCTTATCCGAAACACCTCGACAGACCTTCGATCGCGCGTGACCGGGACCAGGCCGTGGACCGCCCCGCTCCTGCTCTCGGCGGCGATCTGGATGCTGGTGGCGAGTGGCTGCGCCGGCACGGTGGGCGGCGGCGAGCTCGACGACCTCTCGATCACCACCGACGACGCCGGGCAGGTCGCTCCGGCTGATCTAGCAGATGCCACGCTGGGGCCAGCAGATGACGCCCCGCCCCCGGTGGTCGACCCACCGGAGGCCTACGCGCCCTGCCAGGTGGGCCAGTGCTGGGCGGCGCCGACGCTGAGTGGCTCCTGTGGTCACGTCAAGATCAACGAGGACTTCAGCAGCGGCAAGTACAACGTGCACGAATTTCCGCTCACCACGCCTGCCGATGTCGCGGTCACGCTGACGCTGAAGCGAACCGCCGGCTCGTGGAGCCCGGCGCTGATCGTTCGCGACGAGGCGGGCACCATCGTCCACGACGGCGAGCGTTCGGCCGGAGGCGACGCCCTGACGGTGAAACTGGTCGCCTCGGGCAAGGCCTCGAGCTCGGCGGCCGTGGGGATCACCGCGAACCGGGACACCCAGCTCTACGTGTTCGTCACCGCGTGGGGTGTGGTCGATAGCGACTTTTTCCAGACGATGCCGCTCGACGCCGAGTACCAGCTCGACGCCTTCGCCGACTGCGTGCCGCCCCCGCCGGGGCCGCTGCTCAGCCCGCCGAACTTCGACCCGAGCGACACCAAGGACGGATACTACCTGCTGCCCCAGTCAGACCCTCCGGGGCTGTACGTGCGCAAGGCCGACTACTACTCACGCGGCACCAAGCTGCTGATCGACGTGATCTATACCGTCGCCACCCACTGGAAGCAGCAGCGACCGGCCCTTTCGCCCCTGGCGGTGAGAGACTTGAACAACGCCCCCGACCACGCGACCCACGACGATGGCACCCACGTCGACATCGTCGCCGACTGCGCGACCTCGGTCGCCTGCACCGACGACCAGCCGGCGATCGAGCTCGCCAAGCTGTTCATCGACACCGGCCAGGCCTGCGGCATCATCAACAACAACACCGCCGCGCAGGCAGTGGTCAACGCCTACTTCACCGCGAAGTACTCCTACGAGCCGTGGCACGGAACCTTCATGCGGTCGCTCGCCGGCCATACCGGCCACTTCCACGTCCGCGTCAAGAAGCCCGACGGCAGCTGCAACTGAGCCCTAGATCGCGTCGATGATCGCGTTGAAGGTCGCGCTCGGCCGCATCTGCGCCGTGGTCAGCGCCACGTCGGGGAGGAAGTAGCCGCCGATGTCCACCGGCGAACCCTGAGCGGCGAGCAGCTCCTCGGTGATCTTGGCCTCGTTGTCCGCGAGGTCCTTGGCGACCTTGACGAAGCGATCCTTGATCGCCGCGTCCTTGTCCTGAGCCGCCAGGGCCTGGGCCCAGTACAGCGCCAGGTAGAAGGTGCTGCCCCGGTTGTCGATCTCGTTGACCTTGCGCGACGGGTAGCGCCCGTTCTCGAGGTAGGACCCGATCGCCTGATCGAGCGTCTCGGCGAAGAGCGCCGCCTTGTCGTTGTTGGTGTTGGTGGCGATCAGCTCGAGGGACGGCACCAGCGCGCAGTACTCACCGAGCGAGTCCCACCGCAGGTGGCCCTCCTTGAGGAACTGCTGCACGTGCTTGGGCGCCGAGCCACCGGCACCCGTCTCGAACAGGCCGCCACCGTTCATCAGCGGCACGATCGACAGCATCCGCGCGCTGGTGCCGAGCTCGAGGATCGGGAACAGGTCGGTGAGATAGTCACGGAGGACGTTGCCGGTGACGGCGATCGTATCCTCACCGCGGCGGACCCGCTCGAGCGAGAACCTCATCGCCTCCTCCGGCCTCATGGTGCGGATGTCGAGGCCGGTGGTGTCGTGTTGCGAGAGGTACTTCTCGATCTTCTTCAGCAGCTCGGCGTCGTGGCCGCGGCGCTCGTCGAGCCAGAAGATCGCCGGAGACCCGGAGGCCTTCGCCCGCCGCACCGCCAGGCCGACCCAGTCCTGGATCGGTCCGTCCTTGGCCTGGCACATGCGGAAGATGTCCCCGACCTCGACGTCCTGCTCGAGCAGCGTGGTGCCTGCCGAGTCGACGACGCGGATCTTGCCGCTCGACGGCGCCTCGAAGGTCTTGTCGTGGGAACCATATTCCTCGGCCTTCTTCGCC
>JAUVBO010000311.1 GCA_030591195.1 Pseudomonadota bacterium | reverse complement strand
GCCGCAGTTGGTGTCGGCCTGGCAAGGATCGCCGACCTTGGCCGTCGCCGTGCCCGCGGTATGCAGGCCACAGAGGCCGCTCTGGGTCAGGCAGCTGCCGGTGCGAGCGCACGCGGCGCTGGTGCTTGAGAGCTCGAAGCAGAACTCGCTCGCTCCGCAGCCGGTCAGGGTGACCGGGTCACAGGACGTGCCGACGAAGACCGGGCAGTCCTGGTTGGTCTCGCAGCCGGGGAAGACGCAGGCGGCGACGCCGATCTGGCCGGTGAAGAGCGTCGAGTTCGGCTGGCAGGAGAGCTCGGCAGGACAGTCATTGCTGGTGGCCGTGGGTGTGCACCGTTGCAGGCAGTAGAACTGCGAGCTCCCGTCCGACAGCGGGATCTCGCCGCAGATCTGCGACGTCTGGTCCGGGCAGCTGTCCTCGTTGACCGCCGAGGTCTGGGCATCGTCCTGGGTGCAAATCTGGGTGCAGATCCCGACGGTGTCGGTCACCTTGAGCAGGCACTGGGTCCCGCCGCGACAAGGGGTGTCGTCGGTGCAGATCGTCCCGACGTTCGGCGCGTTCGGATCGAGGTCCGGCTGCGGTCCGCTGTCAGGCGGCGGCGGCTGGCTGTCGGGCGGCGGCGGCTGACTGTCGGGCGGCGGCGGCTGACTGTCGGGCGGCGGCAGGCTGTCGGGCGGCGGCGTGAGGTCGACGAACAGGTCGGCGCCGGCCTCCGCGTCCTGACTCGGCTCGATGCCGTCGACCGACACCTCGCTGGCCGAGCCGTCAGGCGGCGCCGAGCCGTCATCGAACTGGTTGACCGTCCCGCCAGCGCAGCCCACCGCCGCGAGCAACACCACGCCGAGGGCTGGAGCTGCGAGACGGAAGCAATGAACCGCGTCGCGGTCGCTGGCCGTCGCCGCCGGCAGTGGCTCGAGCTGGTTGGAGACGTTGTGCAAGCAAGACCTCCTCAGGGCAAGGTGCCCGCCAAGGCTCAACGAGTAAACGGGCTTGGTGCTTCCCGGGGATATTACCCCGGCGATTCGACGATCGGTCAAGTCGTTCCGGAGCCGATGATCTGGCTCAGCTCTTGCTTTTCAGCACCAGGCCGAGCTGCGCGCGCAGCTCGCCGTAGAGCGCCGAGAGGGCAAAACCGACCAGATCGCGCTTCATCTCGTCGGACAGGGTCAGGAAGGGGGGGATGCTGTCGGCGCCGCCGCCGCAGAGCAGGCCGGCCCGGAGCAGGCCGTGCTCGGAGCGCGCGAGCCAGCCGGCGAGATCGTCCTGCTGCCGCCGCTGCCACCAGCCCTCGATCGCCGCTTCGCGCAGCGACGTCAGCTCGCTGTCATCGATCGCCCGCGAGAGTCGGCGTCCGAGGTCGTCGAGGATCGCTGGCGAGGCGATCTGCTCGCCGAAGTCGGGCTGGCCGCTGCGCACCAGGGCTGCCAGCAGCAGCTCGATGTCGCGGGCGCGCATCGGCTCGGCTCGGCCCGGGTCGCTGCACTCGAGCGAGAGGGCAACCCGCGCCAGCAGGCGGCCGCAGATGAACCGCTGGTGAGGCGCCGGGAAACGAAGGAAGTCCCGTGGCAACAGCACCACCGGTGGATCGCCAGGCTCCACCGCACCCTGGGGTACGCCGCCGTAGGCCTCGACGACCCTGAAGCGCTCGACGCCCATCACCTCGGCGCACTTGCGCAGAATCGCCCATGCCGGGTGGTCGGCCTCCAGCTCGGCCTCGAGGCTGGCCAGGCCGTATTGGGAGAGGTCTGCTGGCAGCGCACTCGGGATGTGGCGACCGATCCGCGCGAGGATCCCCCGCACCGGATGGTCCCCGTGGGGCAGGGTCAGGCGCGTGAGCTGCGCGGTGGACAGGCTGCCCGTCGGGTCGGTCGGCAGCTCGCGCCGCCGTTGCTTGTGGAAGTAGATCTCTTCCTCGGTGGCGGCCCCCAGGAGCACCAGGCAAGTCTCGGCCGAGAGGGCCTCGTCCTCGCGGTCGTCGGCGCGGCACAGGTGGGCGAGGCTGCGGATCGACGACGGCAGCGTCGGATCGCTCGCCAGCAGCCGGCGGTGCAGGTCGATCGCCCGACCGCGCAGCAGCTCGTCGGCCGCGACCTTCGAGTCGTCGAGGTTGTCGAGCAGCAGGCCGAGTCCTTCGTCGTGGTTGGGGTCGCGCTGGACCAACTCCCAGAGCCGCTTCTGAGCTTCCTGCTGACGGCCGAGGCGCGACAGCAGCTGGCCCTGGAGGAAGAGCAGCGGCGTCCGGTGCTCGTCGGGGAGGGCATCGAGGCTCTTGTCCAGCCGGCCGGCGAGCTCCTCCCAGCGCTGGGCGGCACCGAGGACGTCGACCATTTGCTGCACCAGGCCGGGGTCGCCGGGCTTGAGCTGTACCGCCTGCAGCAGCGCGGTGGCGGCCTGCTCCGAGGCCATGCCCTGCATCCTCGTCAGGGCGGCGGCCAGGCGGCCGAGGTTCTCTGCGCGCTCCTCAGGGCCGTGGAGCAGGTCGGCGAGCGTCTGCAGGTGGATCGCCAGCTCCTCATCGTCTCCGAGCTCAGCGGCGACCTCCGCCAGATGCTTGAGGCCAGTCAGGTGGCCCGGGTCGATGCCGAGCGCCTCGCGCAGGCTCTTGCGCGCCCGCTCGGCGTCTCCGAGCAGGCGGTGGCTGATGTGGGCGCTGCCGAGGTGGGCGGCCACCAGCTCGCGGTCGTCCTCGGTGCGCAGGGTCGCCCGGTCGAGCAACGAGACGGCCTCCACCGGACGGTCGAGGCGGACGTTGACCTGGGCCAGGGCGAGCAGCGCCGCCACGCTGTCAGGGTTGGCCGCGAGCGCGGCGCTGAGATGGTCGGCGGCCTGCTGCGGCTGGCCGGCCTCCTCGGCTAGCAGCAGCCCGAGCTGGAGGTGCAGCGCGGCCTGCTGCTTGGGGTTGGTCGAAGCGGCGACGGCCGCCTCGAGTCGCCGGGCGAGGGTCTCGAGGTCGCCCCGCGTGCGTAGCAGCCGCTCGACTCGCTCGAGCGCGTTGGTCTGGGCCGGATCGACCTCGAGCACCAGGTCGAGGTCGGCCAGGGCCCGGCCGATATCGTCGCCTTCGAGATAAAGGTCCGCCCGGTGCAGCAGGTCGATCACCCGCGCTTCGGGGTGAACCACCGCCTCGAGCCCGTGCTCGAGGGTCCAGAGCAGCCCGTCGCGGTCGCCACGGGCGTCGTAGATCCGCTTGAGGGCCTCGTACGCCGGGCGGTAGCGCCCGTCGGTGTCGAGCGCCCGGCGCCACTGCTCCTCCGCCTCGGCGTCTTCGCCGCGGCGGGCGTGCAGCCGGGCGCGATCGCCGTGCAGCGCCGCTCGGTTCGAGCGCCCGGCGACCAGCGGCTCTCGCCGGCTCAGCGCGTCGAGCAGCAGACCATCGTCACCTCGCGCGAGCGCGAGCTGCTCGAGCCGGTCGACGGCGCGTCGTTGCTTCGGGTCCTCGGCGAGGATCCGGTGGCAGATCGCCACCGGATCGCTGTCGTCGTCGACGAGGTGCGACATCCGCAAGCGGACGGCCGTGCGGCGTCCGACGTCTGGTTCGTGTTCGTCGCGGCGGGCGAGCACGCCGGAAAGCTCGCGAGCGTCGCCGAAGGCTGACTGCAGCATGTCGAGCCAGCGTAGGGCCGCCAGGCCGTCGGGGGACCCCTGATCCGGCTCCTCGGAGGCCTGCCGCGCCAGCTCGAGGGCGCGGGCCGGCTCGCCAAGGGCGGCCAGCGCCACGGGCACCGCCTCGGCAGGCGGCACCGCCTCGGTGACCTCGCGCCACTGGTGCTGGGCGATCCAGAGCTGAAGCTGCAGCTGGCGGGCCAGGGCGCCGCTCTCAGGGTCGTCGACTACCTTGCCGATCAGCTCGGCGGCCTTGGCCGGGTGAGACCGTCGCATGCCGAGGGCTAGCCGCAAGGCGGCGTCTGCACCGGCGCCGATCAGCGACTCGAGGTCAGCCTCGCGCGGGTCGGCCAGCGCGAGGGCCACGCGCAGCAGCCCCCGCCGCGCCGGCGCGTACTTCGGGTCGAGCTCGAGGGCCCCGCGGTAAGCGGCGAGGGCGCCCGACGCGTCGTCGAAGTGCTGCTCGAGCAGCCGGCCGAGGTGAAACTGTAGCCGGGTCCGCTCCTCATCGGCCGCGCAGCGGGCGAGCTGCTCGCGATAGAGGTCGCAGAGCTCGGACCAGCGCTCGAGTCGGGCGAGCAGGCGCCCGGTCAGCTCGAAGCAGTCGGCGCAGTCGGGCGTCGCCTCGCGTGCCTCGCGGTAGTGAGCCAGCGCCTGCTCGGGGCGGTCGAGTCGCTCGTCGAGCACCTGGCCGATCCGGGTCAACAGCGCCGCCTTTCCCCGGGGCGAGGGCGTGTTCATCGCCAGCCCGCGCAGCGCGGACAGCAGCTGGGGATAGCGCTTGAGCGCCTCGCAGATCCGGGGCAGCGCGCGCAGCCCCGTGGGGTGGTTCGGCTGCAGCTCGAGCAGCTCGACGTACGCCGCCAGCGCGCCCTCATCGTCCTCGAGCTGGTTCTCGAGCAGCAGCCCGATCCTCTCGAGCAGTCCGAGCCGCTCGGACGGCTCGGTGGTCCGAGCCAGCTGGTCCCGGTGCAGCGCCACGAGCTCGGCGTGGCGGCGCTGGCGCGCCAGCAGGTCCTCGAGCAGCCGGGTCGCCTGCACGGCGGCCGGATCGAGCTCCACGGCCTGCTGGAGGTGGGCGATGGCCAGGTCGGCGTCGTCCAGCCGCTCGGCAAGGATCCGGGCGCAGCGGAAGAGCGCTAGCGCGCGGCGCTGGTCGTCGCCGGTGACGCTCGCCTCCTTGAGGTGCATCTGGACCAGCTGCTGATGGCGCCCGGTCTGCTGATAGAGCGAGCCGAGGGACTTGAGACAGGCGAGGTCGGTGGGCGCGAGCTCGAGGGCCCGCTCGAGCGCGTCGATCGCCTTGTCCGGCTCGGAGAGGTTGACCTGGTAGACCTCGGCCAGGGTGAGCAGGGTCTCGACGAAGTCCTCGCGGGTGGTCTCGAGCTTGGTCTTGCGCTCGAGCGCCTCGGCGAGCTTGTCCCAGCGTGCGTCACGCTGGTACAGCTCGGTGAGCCAGGAGAGGTAGACGATGTTGCTCGGGTTGGTCTCGACGGCCTGCTCCGCCGGGCCGATCGCCTCGGCCTCGTCGCCGAGCTCCTCGGCGATGGTCCAGCTGCAGAGGAAGTGCAGCGGGCCGGCCTGCGCCGGGTGGCGCTCCGCTTGCTGGCGCATGGTGCGGACGGCTGCTGGCACGTCGTGCGCCTGGCGTAACAGGTCGAGCGTCACCGCCAGCAGCAGCGGGCTGCTGCCGTCGGCTGCATCGAGGGCCAGGCCGGCGAGCCGCGCCCGCTCG
>JAUVBO010000429.1 GCA_030591195.1 Pseudomonadota bacterium | reverse complement strand
CCTCGACTTCGCGATCAAGCTCGAGGCCGAGCGGATGCGCAACCTGCTGCTGACCGACTCGACGATCAAGAGCGAGCGGGAGGTGGTCAAGGAGGAGAAGCGGGTCCGGCTCGACAACAGCCCGATCGGCCGGGCGCTCGAGGCGATTCACGCGCTGGCCTACACCAAGCACCCCTACGCCTGGACGCCCGCCGGCGACATCCCCGACCTCGACCGGACGACCAAGGCGGTCTGCCAGGCGTTCTACGACAGGTACTACCTGCCGAACAACGCGACGTTGATCGTGGTCGGCGACGTCACCGAGGCCGAGGTTCGCGCCGCGGCGAGCAAGCACTTCGGCGCGATCCCCCGGGGCGCCGCGCCGAAGCGGGTCGAGGTCGTCGAGCCCCGCCAGACCAGGACGCGCACGCGCACCGCGGACTGGCGCTCCCAGCTGGCGGTGGTGCTCGGCGCCTACCACGTCCCGCCTGCCCGCCACCAGGACATCGCCGCGCTCAAGGTCGCCTCGGCGGTGCTCTCGGCGGGACGCAGCTCGCGGATCTACCGGGCCCTGGTCCGCAGCAAGAAGGCGGTGGAGGCAGCCGGCTTCGTCTCGGTCCGCGAGCAGCCGGGGTTGATGTTGATCTACGGCATCGGCCTGCCGAGCCACGACGTGCAGACGATCAAGGCCGCCCTGATGGCCGAGGTCGCCCTGCTCGGCAAGCAGGGCCCGCGGAAGAAGGAGCTGACCCGCGCCAAGAACCAGCTCGCCACCGCCCACCTCCGACGGCTCCGCACCAGCTGGGGGCTGGCCCAGCAGATCGGCAGCTCGGCGCTGCTGAGCGGCGACCCGAAGGCCTTCGTCACCTCCGTCGATCGGGTCGACGCCGTCAGCGCCGCCGACGTCCGGCGCGTGGTGCAGAGTTACCTCCGGCCAGACAACCTCAGCCTGGTGCTGCTTCCCCCCAAGTGAGCGCAGCGAGCGACCGCGATGAAGACCTCGATCGAACTCAAGAGACCGCACTCAACCTTGCTGCTGGCCACCCTCGGTGGAGTCGTGGCGATGGCGGCGTCCTGCGGGCCCCAGCGGGTCCGCCCCGAGCCGCTGAAGACGATCAAGCCAGCGCCGGCGGCCAGTCGTCTGGCCGCACCCGACCACAGGGCCGACCGCGACGACTTGATCGCCCGGCCCGCCGCGAGGGCGCCTAGCCCGCTCAAGCTGCCGCCCCTGACCCGCAGCACCCTGGCGAGCAACGGGCTGAAGCTGCTGGTGCTCCCCGACGACAGCCTACCGCTGGTCGACGTGTTGCTGCTGGTCAAGGCCGGGGCGATCGACGACCCACCGGACCGGGTCGGCCTGGCGAGCTACACCGCTCAGATGCTCCGCCAGGGCACCCGCCGCCCGAGCGCCGATCAGCTCGCGCGGCGAATCGACGGCGAGGGCGCGAGCCTGCAGACCAGCAGCGGCTACGAGTTCAGCTCGGTGGCCTGCAGCGGCCGAGCGCGCTCGCTCGAGCTCTGCCTCGGCGCGGTGGCCGAGCTGGTCCAGCAGCCGCGCTTCCCGGCCAAGGAGCTGGGCCAGGTGCGCAGCCAGCTCCAGGGGGCGATCAGGGAGACCTTCGACGATCCCGAGCAGCTGGTGGTCGAGCACTTCAACAACCTGCTCTACGGCGACGACCACCCCGCCGGGCGGCCCCTGAGCTTGCAGAGTATCGCGCGGATCACCCGCGACGATCTGGTGCGCTTCCACCGCAGCCGCTATGTCCCGAGCGAGGCCCTGCTGGTGATCTCGGGGGCGGTGGATCCCGCCCGCGTCACCCGGCGCGCCCGCGCCCTGTTCGGGCGGTGGCGGGGCAAGAAGCCGCCGGCCCGGACGGTCAAGCCGGTGACCGATCCCCCCGAGGGGATCAGGGTGCTGCTGGTCGACAAGCCCGATCTGACCCAGAGCTTCTTCGTCCTCGGCCACGCCGGCATCGCGGCGATCGACCCCCAGCGCGACGCGGTGCGGGTGATGAACTACGTGCTCGGCGGCGGGGGCTTCAGCTCGCGGCTGATGGCGGTGATCCGCGCCCAGGGCGGCAAGACCTACAGCATCAGCTCCACCTTCTCCACCTCCCAGATCGACGGCGACTTCTCCGTGCAGAGCTTCACCAAGAACGCCGGCCTACCCGCGATGCTCGCCGCGGTCAGGGGCGAGCTGGAGCGGATCCGCCGCGAGCCCCCCTCCGCTGCCGAGATCGCCGCGGCCCAGGGCAAGATCGCCGGCGGCTACGCCATCGCCTTCAGGACCGGCACCGCGATCGCGCTGGCCCTCGCCGAGGCCCAGCTCCGCGGCCTTCCCGACAGCGACGTGACCGAGCTGGCCGTGCGCGTCGCGCGCCTCTCGCCGGCGGAGATCGCGGCCGCCGCGCGCGAGCGCGTCCGGCCCGGGCGGTTGGTGCTGGCCATCGTCGGCAAGGGCGACGTCGTGGCCAAGTTACTGCGCGAGGCGAAGATCCCCTTCCAGCGCATCGGCCACCTCGAGCCGATCAGCGCCCGGGCCCGGCGCGACGAGGCCACCCGGCCGTCGGCGCGAGCGGTGGTCAGCGAGCAGGAGCTGGCGGCGACCCGGCGGCTGCTCGACCGGGGCCTGCGCGTGGCTGGCGGCCGGAAAAAGATCGCCTCGATCAGCTCCCTGCGCCTGTTTGGCAAGGCGGAGATGAAGGGCAAGAGCGCGCCCTATACGGTCGAGGTGCGGCCGCCGGGCAGCCTGCGGATGGGACTGGCGATGGGCCGCTTCAACATGCTGATCGTCGTCGACGGCAACGGCGGCTATGCCCAGATGTCCGGCGGCACCAAGCGGCCCCTGCCGCGAGGCAAGCTGGCCGAGATGCGGGCCGAGATCTGGCGCCAGCCACCGCTGGTGCTCGAGCACGCGCGGCGCAGCGACCAGGCCCACCGGGTCACACCAAAGGACCTCGGCAGGGGACGGCAGGCGGTGCGAATCTGGCGCGACGGCCAGCCGACCACCCTGGTCTTCGACCGACGGGCGCGGCTGGTCCAGCTACGCTACCTCGACAGCCGGGGCGCCAGCCGCTCGGTGGACCTCGGCCAGCACCAGCGGGTCGCTGGCGTGATGGTTCCCCACCTGATCAGCACCACCCGTGACGGCAAGGTCCAGCGCGTGGTGCTACACAAGGTCGAGGTCAGCTTCAAGAAGTAGCCGTTGGCTCGGTGGCGAGGTCGTGGGATCGGCAGGTCAGCGCGGGCGTGCGCGCCGTCGGTCGTCGACCCCGCTGCGGATCGCGTCGAGCAGGATCGCCGGCTTGAGCGGCTTGGCAAGCAGCGCGTCGGCGCCAGCGCCGAGGATCTTCTTCTCGGAGGCGGTGGTCACCTTGCCGCTGATGGCGATGATCATCGTGTTGCGGGTGTCGGTATTGCTCTTGATCCGCTTGCAGACCTCGACCCCATCGACCCCGGGCATGCCGGTGTCGATCACCACCACGTCGGGCTTCTGGGCGCCGAGCTTGATCAGCGCCTCGATCCCCGAGGAGCAGGTCTCGACCTCGAGCGACTTGTCGGCGCGGAGCAGGCCCCGGCGCAGCGACCGCAGGCTGCTCGTGTCGTCGTCGACCAGCAGCACGGCGCGCTTCTCCGGCATCAGCTCATCGGGCAGCGGCATCCCGCATTGTTCGAGGAAGGCCACCAGATCGTCGTAGAGTACTCGACGGTGACCGCCGGGCGTCCGGTAGGCGTTGAGCTTGCCGGAGTCGATCCAGCGGTTGACACTCGATGGGTCCGCGCCGACGAGCTTTCCGACCTGGCGCGAAGAGAAAATCCTAGGCATACGTCTCTACCCTTTGTAGGAAAACACGGTTCAGTAATAAAACGCCGATTTTTTACATTGCGACCTTTGCCGGCCGACTGCGGCAGAAACTAGGCTTTTTGGCCTAGCGGGTCAAGCCCGGCTCGCGAGCCCGCCCGCCTTTGCGGACCTGGGACAATTTTTCCTTTTCTTTCAAACCCATACGCCAGCAAACGCAGCCTGCCCACGGGCCGACAAAGGTATGTCACAATACGGACCGATGCGTTTCTTGCTCGGATTGGCCGTGGGGCTGCTCGCCCTCGGCGGTTACGTCGGCCATGAAAGATGGCGCGCGGCTCGCGCCCTTCCCTGTGACGGACGCTGCGGAGAGGGCACCGAGTGCCACGAGGGAAGCTGCCGGCTAGCCGAGGCAAAACGTAAACGATCACGCCGGCGTCACAGCAGACGGCGACGACGACGAAGACGGTCCACCGTCCCTCCCAACGCTGGTGCCACGGCTTCGCTGAAGAAGGCGACCCCGGCGGATCGGCGGCCGCGCAGCAAGGGGCCCGCCCTCGGCGGTGCCGACCACATCGACCTGACGGCAGACCGGGGCGCGGCCAGCCGGCCGGAGCTGAGCAAGGAGCAGGTCAACGGCCGCTTCCGCCGACTCGAGCCGCGGATCCTGGCCTGTATCGCCCGGGCGCGGGACGGCTGGGAGGTGGCGGGCAAGGTCACGGTGGGGTTCCGCATCGAACGGTCGGGCGCGGTGCGCCGGGTGCGCGTCAGCGCCCCAGCGCTGCTGATGCGCCAGGGGTTACATGGCTGCATTGCGCCGCTGG
>JAUVBO010000141.1 GCA_030591195.1 Pseudomonadota bacterium | reverse complement strand
GTGGCGTGACCTTCGTCCACGGTGACCGACCGTATTTCTTCCTCGGCGTGCTCGGCGACAACTTCGTCGAGGACGACGAGGACATCGTCGAGTTCCCGCTGGCGGTGGTGGTCCGCGCCGAGATGCGCCGCACCTACCGCGTGCCAGTGCTCAAGGACTGCGTCAGCGCCGAGGTGATCATCGAGGAGGACGAGAGGGTCTTCAGGCCGCGGGTGCTGAACATCAGCGACACCGGCGCGCTGCTCGAGTTTGGCATGGATGAGGCCCCGGTCTTTTACAACTTCGACAAGCTGGGAGTGACCCTGCGCTACCGGGACGAGATCGAGGTCTCGCTGCGCGGCGTGGTGCGGCGGTGTGACAGCTCCGGGGGGGTGCGACGGTACGGGATCCTCTTCCCCGAGAGTGCCGGGTCCGCCTTGCCGCCCAAGGAGCTGAAGGCGATCTCCCGTCACGTCGAGCGTCTGTGGCTCGGCCGCGACGACCAGGGCGACAAGACAACAGAGAGCAAGAAGAGCTGACCCTGAACGGCCCGCGCCACCGGCGGGCTGGCAAGCCATGTCCAGCTATCGACAGCGTTTTTTTGACCTCGGCAGCCTCGCCGTTATCGGAGACTCGTCAGCGTCTCCGCCTTTTCCCGAGCGCATCTACGGCAACCTGCGCCGGATGGGCAAGCGCCTCTTTGCCGTCGACCTCGGCGGTCGGGCGATGGTCAGCGGCGAGCCTGCGGTGGGCGAGCTGAGCGAGCTGCCCGAGCCGGTGGAGGGGGCGCTGATCGAGCTGCCACAGCATCGCGTGATGCCGGTGGTCGAGCAGCTGGCCGGGCTCGGCATCGAGCACCTCTGGCTCCAGCGCGGCAGCGAGACGGCGAAGGTGCTGAAGTACTGCTACGCCGAAGATCTCAACATCCGCTGGGGAACCTGCGCGCTGATGTACACCGACCAGGGCGTGTCGGTCCACAGCCTCCGACGGGCGCTGTACAAGCTTCGCGGGCGGTACTGACGGGGATGCCCGGAGATCCGGCGGCGACGTCGAGGAGGGTCGGCCAGGGCGGCACGTGGCTGAGCGCGCTCGGCCTGCAGCGGCGCGAGCTACGCGCCTGGGCAATGTACGACTGGGCCAACTCCGCCTTCGCCACGACGATGATGGCCGCGGTGCTGCCGGTCTACTACCGCCAGGTCGCCGCGGCGACCCTGCCGCAGAACCTGCGGACTGCGTACTGGGGCTACACCCAGACCGTGGCGCTGGTGATCATCGCGCTGATCGCCCCGGTCTTCGGCGCCTACGCCGACTTCCGGGCGGCGAAGAAGCGATTGCTCGCCAGCTTCGTCGCCCTCGGCGTGCTCGGCTCGGCGCTGCTGGCGTTCGTCGGTCGGGGGCAGTGGCTCTTCGCTTCTGGCGCCTTCGTGCTCGGCAACATCGGCTTCGCCGTGGCAAACGTCTTCTACGAGTCGCTGCTACCGCACATCGCCGCCGAGGACGAGATCGACCGGGTCTCCACCGCGGGCTATGCGGTGGGCTACGTCGGCGGCGGCCTGCTGCTGTCGATCAACCTGGTCTGGATCAGCTTCCCCGGCTGGTTCGGGCTCGCAGACGCCGGTCAGGCGACGCGGCTGTCCTTCGCCAGCGTCGGGGTCTGGTGGGCGCTGTTCACCCTGCCGCTGCTGCGGCGGGTCCCCGAGCCTGAAGCGGTGGGCGGCGACCAGCTGGCCGATCGTCGCGGCGTGCTCGCCGGCGCCTTCGGGCGGCTGGTCGAGACCTTCTCGGCCCTGCGCCGTCATCGCCAGGCGTTCGTCTTTCTGCTGGCGTTCTGGTGCTACAACGACGGGATCAACACCATCATCAAGATGGCGACGATCTACGGCGCCGAGCTCGGCATCGGCCAGGGACACCTGATCGGTGCGCTGCTGCTGGTGCAGCTCGTCGGCATCCCCTGCACCTTTGCCTACGGCGCGCTCGCCGCCCGGATCGGCGCCAAGCGCGGGATCTACCTCGCCCTCGCCGGATATACCGCGATCTCGGTGCTCGGTTACTTCATGACCAGCCCCTGGCACTTCTGGGTGCTGGCGGCCGCGGTGGCCCTGGTGCAGGGCGGCAGCCAGGCGCTCAGTCGCTCGCTGTTCGCCACCCTGGTGCCCCCCAGCCGCTCGTCGGAGTTCTTTGGCTTCTACAGTGTCAGCGGCAAGTTCGGCAACATCCTCGGCCCGTTCATCTTCGCCAGCATCAGCCAGCTCACCGGCGGCAGCCGGCTGAGCATCCTCGCGCTGATCGCCTTCTTCGTCGGCGGTATCGTCCTGCTGACGACTGTCGACGTGGACGAGGGACGCCGGCGCGCGGCCGAGGCGGAGCTGCGTTGAGTGATCGCTAGCGGTGGTCACGCCAACCGGGTCTAGGTTACGATGGCGTGGTTCACGGCAGAAAGGACAGGAACGCGATGGAAGAGAGCAAACGTCCGCTGTTCGAGGAGTTCGTCGACTTCTGCTTGAGGGAGTGCCAGCTCGCGCAGCTCGAGCAGCAGCTCGCGGCGGGCCCCGTGCAAGCGGATCTGGACAAGTGGAACTTGATGCACGAGGAGTGGCAGATGGCCCTCGAGAAGGCGATCGCCGAGTACAAAGACCTCGGCGCCCGCGGCAAGGCGAAGTGACGCCAGCCGTCAGCCTGTAGTCGATGACTGGTCTGGGGCTCGTCGATCAGCGCCGGCGAGCAGCGCCGCAGCAAGGCCGTGGTGCGTCTGAAGCGGCGGCGGTAGAGCCGCAGCCCCGCGCCCGCACTTCTGGCCGACCAATCGGCCACTGCTCGGCCGGTTGGCGCGAGCTCGCGTCTTGTGGCCGAATCGTCGGCCACTGCTCATCGGGGGGTGTTGAGGAAGAGGGAAGGGCGGGGAACCCTAGCGGACCAGCAGCGCTATCGACCCAGCGCCATGATCGACTCGCCAGCCCACTCGATGGTCGAGCCGGGCATCATCCCGAGCAGCAGGACGAGCACCGCGGCGATGACCAGGGCGGTGGTGGTGGCGCCCGAGCGGGTCGGCTCGGCCTGGGGCACGGTCGGGCCCTCGCGGAAGTACATCTCCACCACCGGGCGGAGGTAGTAGAAGATGCTGATCACGCTGTTCGCCGCGGCGATGATCACCAGCAGCAGCATGCCCTGGGACGCGGGGCCCGTGCCCTCGATCAGCTCGGCGCCGAGGGCGGTCTTGAAGACGTATAGCTTGGCGAAGAAGCCCGACGTCGGCGGGATGCCGGCGAGCGAGAGCAAGAAGAGCGTCATCGTCGCCGCGGCGATCGGGTGGCGTCCGGCGAGGCCGCTCCAGTCCTCGAGGTTGTTGCGCTCGGCGCCCCGGCTGCCGGCCCAGGCGACGACGCCGAAGGCACCGACGGTGGCGATCGCGTACTGGAGCAGATAGAACAGCACCGGACCGTTGTCAGGACCAGTCGACCCGGTCGCGTGGGACATCGAGGCGATCACGCCGATCATGATGTAGCCGGCGTGGGAGATCGACGAGTAGGCCAGCATTCGCTTGATGTTGGTCTGGCGCAGGGCGACGATGTTTCCGACGGTCATCGTCAGGATCGACATCGTCCAGAAGATGTTGGCCCAGCCGATGCCGGCGCCGCCGAACGCGAAGGCCTGGTCGCCGAAGGCACCCAGGACGACCCGGACCAGCACGCCGAAGCCCGCCGCCTTGACCGCCGCGGCCATGAAGCCGGTGATCGGGGTCGGCGCGCCCTCGTAGGCGTCGGGGGTCCACATATGGAACGGGACCATCGCGACCTTGAAACCCAGGGCGCCGATGATCATCAGCATCGCGACGGTGAACAGCGGGTCGCCCGCCACCTGCGGGGCCTTGGCCGCGATCGCGCCGAGGCCGGTGACTCCGGTGATGCCGTAGATCAGCGCCATCCCGTAGAGCAGGAAGGCCGAGGCCACCGCACCCATGATGTAGTACTTCAGCCCGCCCTCGGTGCTCTTGCGTTTCTCGGTCCACGAGGCGACCAGGCTGTAGACCGCCAGCGACATCGTCTCGAGGCCGATCAGCAGGGTGATGAAGTCGCCGGCGTGGACCAGCAGCATCATCCCGACCACCGAGAGCATCAGCATCGCGTAGAACTCACCCTCGGCGAAGCGGTGCTCGTTGACGTAGGCGTGGGCGATCAACACGGTCAGCAAGGTGGCGGTGAGGAAGATGATGTCGAGGAACAGCGCGAAGCGGTCGACGATCAGCATCCCGCCGAAGAGCGCTGTCTGCGGCTGGGCGTGGTCGAGCCAGGAGACGGCGCAGATGATGATCCCGAGCACGGCGCCGACCGCGGTGATCGGGGCGAGCTTGATGCTCTTCGCACCGCCGAGGGCGCTGGCGAGCAGCACCAGGCAGGCCCAGACCGCGACGAACAGCAGCGGCAGGGCGTGGATGAAGTCGGTTACCTTGAGCGCGCCGGTCATCGTCCTCTCCGCATCCGCCCGGTGGGTTCCCTACGGGGCTGCGGTCGCATCCGCCCCCTCCTCGGAGGGGTGACGGCCGAGCGGGGCGGCGCGCCGGAGAGGCGCGCGCGCAGCGCAGGCAGCTTGATCGGGGGTCCTTCGACGTATTTCTCGCTCGCGTCGAACTTGGCCCGGTAGTCGGTCTGGAAGCTTCTGACTGCCGGCTCCATCCGCTCGAGGAACGGCTTGGGGTACATCCCCATCCAGAACATCAGGACGATCAGCGGCACGAAGCACCAGATCTCGCGGGGCGTCATGTCCTTGAGCACCGCGTTCTTGGCGTTCTTGATCGGGCCGAACATCAGCTTCTGAAACATGTGCAGCAGGTAGACCGCGCCGAGCACCAGACCAGTGGCGGCGAACGCGGCCATCACCCGCGAGCCGATGGCGGTGCCCCAGGGCAGCCGGATGAACAGCGGCATCCGGTGCTGCTCGGCGTACTGGGTGTGGATGAACGAGCCGACGAGGATCAGGAACTCGCCGACGAAGCCGTTGAGCCCGGGCAGCCCGGCTGACGAGAGCATCGTGACCATGAACACCCCGCCGAAGATCGGCATCTTGCGCCAGATGCCGCCGAAGGCGGCGAGCTCGTGGGTGTGGCGGCGCTCGTAGAGCATGCCGATCGCGAGGAACAGCCCGCCGGTGGAGACGCCGTGGCTGAGCATCTGGTAGATGCTGCCCTGCAGGCCGGTGACGGTCATGCTCATCATCCCGAGCATCACGAAGCCGAGGTGACTGACCGAGGAGTAGGCCACCAGCCGCTTGGCGTCTGACTGGGCGTAGGCCACCAGCGCGCCGTAGGCGATGCCGACGACGGCCAGGGTCGAGATCACCGGGGCGAAGTAGGCCGCGCCCCAGGGAAAGAGCGGGATCGCGAAGCGGATGAAGCCGTAGGTGCCGAGCTTGAGCAGCACGCCGGCGAGGATCACCGAGCCGGCGGTCGGCGCCTGGGTGTGGGCGTCGGGCAA
Organism: Pseudomonadota bacterium; assembly: GCA_030591195.1. The sequence continues at coordinate 1,403 of JAUVBO010000141.1, read as the reverse complement.
CCAGGTGTGGAGCGGGAACATCGGCACCTTGATCGCGAACGCCAGCGCGAAGGCCGCGAAGAGCCAGACCTGGGTCTGCTGATCCCAGATCACCTGGTTGAGGATCATGAAGTCGAAGGTGTAGTCCCCGGTGGCCTGGCCGTGGGTGACGTACATGTAGATGATCGCGACCAGCATCGGCAGCGAGCCGACCATCGTGTAGAGCACGAACTTGTTCGCGGCGTAGATCTTCTGGCCGTGGCCCCAGATGCCGATGATCAGGAACATCGGCACTAGCATCAGCTCCCAGAAGACGTAGAACAGGAACAGGTCGAGGGCCATGAAGGCGCCGAGCATGCCGACCTGCAGCAGCAGGAGGGTGATCACCAGCTCCTTGACCTTGTCCTGCACCGCCTTGTAGGTGCTGAGGATCACGATCGGGGTGAGGAAGGTGGTCAGCATCACCAGCCAGAGGCTGATGCCGTCGACGCCGAGGTGGATGTTGATGCCGAAGGAGGCGATCCAGGGGTAGATCACTTCGAGCTGCATCGCCCCGCTGCTGCCGTCGAACATCGCGACGATGCCGAGCGAGACGCAGAAGGTGACGACCGAGAAGAAGAGGCCCATGTTTCGGGCGCCTTGCTCCTGCTCGCGGGGCATCGTCGCGACGACGATCGCGCCGAGCAGCGGGAGCAGCAGAACGGCGACGAGGAGCATCGTCATCGACGCACCTCCTTCCCTGCTGGTTGATCAATGCTGCCGTGGAGGCTAACCGTGGCCGGCTTGACCTCCACCACGGCCGTCTCCGAGGCCTTGGTGCCCCAGCGCAGGTCGCGGACCTCGAGCACCGCCTTGTAGGTGCCCGGCTTGTCGTAGCTGAAGGTGCCGTTGGCGGTGGCGCTGTAGCGATCCTGCTCCCCCTCGGCCGCCTTCGGCTGGTCCCACTTGCCGTCGCCGTCGAAGTCCCAGCGGTACTCGAGCGCGCGGCCACCGTGGCTTCCGCGGCTGGCATCGAAGACGACCTTCTGGCCCACGGCCACCGGGCCCTCAGGCAGGACCTTGAAGTCGTCGGGCGGCAGGCTGACCCAGTAGATGATGATCGCCAAGCCGGCGATCATCACCGCCAGGTAGTGCTGCAGGTGGCCGTTCTGCACCCAGCGCGCCGCCTTGCCGACGCTGTCGACCAGCTTGGCGCTGCCGTTGACCGCGATGATGTCGATGAAGACCCGGTCCACGACCTTGAAGCAGAACGTCGCGCCGTCCTTGACCAGCCGGACGAAGGTCGCGAAGTAGAGCTCGTCGACGTAGTACTTGTTGTAGACCGCCTTGTGCAGCGTCGGGTGCTTGTTGACGAAGCTGGTGACCGTCGAGCTGGTCTGCTTGTTGTAGAGCTTGCGGGCGACGATGATGCCGAGCACCGCGAT
>JAUVBO010000679.1 GCA_030591195.1 Pseudomonadota bacterium | reverse complement strand
GACGCTGCCCTGCGGGACGCGGGGAGCAGCCGCCTCGAGTCCCGCCTGGCCGCCGTCGCGGCCCTGGCCAGGGTCAGCGGCCCGCGCCGGGGCGAGGCGATCACGCGGCTGCTGCAGGTCCTGGACGACGGGGAGGCCCACGTGCGGGCGGCGGCAGCGATCGCCCTCGGCGATCTCGGTGCGCAGGAAGCTCTACCGCGGTTGCAGGGCCTCTGCGACGCCGACGGCCCGGAGGCACGCCAGGGCGCGGTCAATGCCCTGGGCCAGCTCGGCGACCCCGCCGCCACGGACACGCTGGTCCGCTGCTGCGCCGACCCCGCCGCCGACGTCCGCTTCCAGGCCGTCACCGCTCTGGCGCTGGTCGCGCCAGACCGCAGCCCCGAGGTCCTCGAGCCGCTGTTGGCCGACGCCGACGCGGAGGTCCGCGGCAGCGCGGCGGCGGCTCTCGGCGACCTCGGCAGCTCCGACTCGGCGGACGCCATCGCCGCCCTGCTAGAGGACGGCGAGGTCGCCACCCGGTTCGAGGCCGCCGTGGCGCTCACCAGGCTGGGTGACGGCCGGGCAACATCCGTGCTGGCCCAGCACCTGTCCGACCGCGACTTCGGCGTGCTCGCGGCCCAGCAGCTGTTCGAACGTCCCACGAAGGCCGCCGCCCCGGCGCTTCAGGGACAGCTCGACCGCTTCCCGGGCCACGCGGTGGTTCGGCTCTACGCCGCAGCCGCCTTGCTGCGGATCGGTCCGGCGCCCGGCGCCAGAAAGCAGCTCGCGCGAGCGCTCGACAGCTCCAAGGCGAACCTCCGCGGCCTGGCGATCGAGCTGCTCGGGGTGATCTCGACCGCTGGAGCCGGCCACGACATCAGGGATTGGGCGCGCGCCCAACTCGAGCGACTGCGCGCCGGGCCGGCGGGCGCGCAATGGCAGGAAGAGCTAGACGACGCCCTCGCAGACGCCTGACCGCCGAAAGCTGGCCGGGCAGAAAGTCCTCCTATTCCCTTACAATAATCGCGCTTGACACGCCGGGCAGCGGTCCCTATAAGTACGGGTCGCCTCGCTTGTTGAGAGGCATTAGCAATCTCACGGAGTTAGCAGATCATGGCCTCGCGCATGGGCCTTCTGGGCAAAAAAGTCGGAATGACGCAGACCTTCGACGAGAAGGGTACCTGGGTCTCGATGAGCGTCATCGAGGTCGGCCCCTGTGTCGTGCTCGACAAGAAGAACGTAGAACGTGATGGCTACAGCTCGCTGGTCCTCGGGTATGACGACACCCCGGCCCGACGCGTCCGCAAGCCGCAAATGGGCCTCTTCGACAAGGTCAAGACCAGCCCGAAGCGCTACCTGCGGGAGATCCGTCTTTCGGCCGAAGAGCTCGAGCAGTTCGAGGTTGGCCAGACGTTGACCGTCGACCAGGTGTTCAGCGCCGGCGACGTCATCGACGTCACGGGAACCTCCCGCGGCAAGGGCTTCCAGGGCGTAATGAAGCGATATAACTTCAAAGGCTTCAAGGCGACCCACGGCGCTCATGAGTACTTCCGCCACGGCGGGTCGATCGGCTGTCGCTTGACGCCCGGCCGGGTGCCCAAGGGCCGCAAGATGCCCGGTCAGATGGGCAACAAGCGGGTGACGGTGCAGAACCTCCGCGTCCGCGAGGTGGTGGCCGACCGCAACCTGCTGCTGGTGGCAAACGCCGTCCCCGGCGCGCCGGACAATTACGTGATGGTAAGGTTCGCCGCCAAGCGCGAGCCGATGCCCTTCACGCTGAAGCAACAGCAAGCGCCGGCCGAGGCCGCAGCCCCCGAGGCCGAAGAGGCTGCCCCAGCCGAGGCCTGACCCGCCTGTCGCCCGCTGGCGCCACGGGGGGCGTAGGAGCCCGGCGCTGCCTTGCTGTCCCGCGTCACTCCCGATCGTCTGCGGCTTCCGGCAGCGACGCGGAGCTGGTGAAGGTTCAGCGATGTCCAAGCTGCGAGATCGGCGAACCCGGCACGACCACTTCTACCGTCGTGCGAAGCAAGAGCGGTTCGCCGCCCGCTCGGTCTTCAAGCTGGAAGAGATCGACCGGCGGTTCCGCCTCGTCGGGCCTCGCAAGCGCGTGCTCGACCTCGGCTGTCGACCTGGCTCGTGGCTGCAATACGTCGCCGAGCGGGTCGGCCGCGACGGCGTGGTGGTCGGGCTCGACCGCACGCCGCTCGAGATCGAGCTACCGCCCCAGGCTCGCGCCCTGGTCGGCGACGTGATGACGGTCGAGCCGTCGTCCCTCCGCGGCGACGATGTGTCCTGCTTCCACCTCGTGCTCTCGGACATGGCGCCCGATACCACCGGGGTGGCTTTCGCCGACCAGGTACGCAGCATCGAGCTCAGCCAACGGGCCCTCGAGCTCGCCGGCGCGGTGGGATGCCCGGGCAGCAACTTCGTCTGCAAGGTGTTCATGGGGGAGGGTTTCGCCGATCTGGTGGCCGACGCCAAGCGCCGCTACGGCAAGACCAAGACCGTCCGCCCCGAGGCCACCCGCAAGTCATCGACCGAGGTCTACCTGGTCGCGCTCGGGCTGATGCAAGGGCGCTAGGCGTCATCCGCGACAAACCCCGGCGTTGACTTCCCGCGGCAAGATGTTATAGGTCGCCCCACGATGGGACGGGTCAACTTACTAGTTCTCGACGAGTACCGACCAAATCCGCGCAAGATCCGCCAGGCGGCGGACCTGCTTCGGGGCGGTGGCGTGATCGCCTACCCGACCGACACGGTCTATGGTATCGGCTGCGACCTGACCAACCGGAAGGCGATCGACCGGATCTACCGCATCAAGCGGCTAGATCGAGGACACCGCCTCAGTTTCATCTGCCCTGATCTCTCGGCGGTCGCCGAGTACGCCCAGATGACCGACTTCGCCCACCGGTGGCTCAGGCGACTGCTACCCGGTCCTTACACGTCGTCCTGCCCGCCACCAAGATGGTTCCGAAGATCCTCCTCGAGAAACGAAAAGAGGTGGGGATCCGGATCCCCGACAACGAGATCTGCACTGATCTGGTGGCAGAGCTCGGCAGCCCGTTGATCACGACCTCGGCCACCGATCCCGAGACCGGCGAGATCCTGATCGACCCCGAGGTCGTCCGCGATCTGCTTGGCCACCAGCTCGATCTGGTGCTCGACGGTGGTCTGCTGACCAACGAGCCCTCCTCGGTTGTCAGCATGATCGACGACGACATCGAGATCATCCGCGAGGGCAAGGGCCCGACGGATATCCTCCTCGGCGCCTGACGCCTCAGTCGGTAGGGGGATGCCCCATCCCCCTCTGCGCTGCTGCACGCAGCGCATTCACCCCAACGGACAGCTCCCTCCGGTCGTGTGGTTCGCTTGGCTCACCATCGAGCCGATGCCTAACAGAGCGCCGACCGGTTTGACGACAATCGAAGCTCGCGCGTTTGCGCCGGGGGCTGCAGGATGCCTCCCGCAGGGCGTAGCGACGCGCTGCTGACGCGAAGCGGCAGCTGAAGCCAAAGCTCCGAGCGCCGGTGGCCCGCCGGTCCG
>JAUVBO010000693.1 GCA_030591195.1 Pseudomonadota bacterium | reverse complement strand
GGGGAGCAGCGGATGGAGTTCAGGTACTCGGACTCGCTGAAGTTGTCCTACGTGATCGAGCCGACCGCTTCGGGCTCCACCGAGGCCCTGGTCACGCAGATCTCGATGACTATCGAGGCGCCTACCGCGTGGCCCCTGTTGTCCTTTGAGGTAACCCAGGGGCCCACCTCGGCCAGCGCCACGGACGAGGAATCCTGGTTCCAGAGCCACCAACTCGGGAACGGATTCGCCAGCCTTGCCACGAGCGGGGCCGAGGTGGTCAGCCGACTGGACTGGCTCTTCGGCGAGGACCAGGAGGAGGAGGAGGAGGGGGAGATGGCCGTCCCCATCGTGGGCAAGGAAGACGCCGTGATCCGGACGCTCGAGGTCATCGGGATCCATCTGGACGAGCTACTCGCCTTCCAGCCCGTGGACCTCCGGCAGGCCTCCCCGGACGGGAAGGCTCGGCACCTCCAGTAACCTATAGGGCGTGGGGAGCTACTCGGACGAAGAGGCGTTGGGGTGGTAGCTGCCGGGGCGGTAGTAGATCATCACGGTCTTCTTGCTCGTCGGGGTCGGGGGCTTGCCGGTGTCGAAGTCGATGGTCGCGGTCCTGAGGCCCGCGGGCCGTGGCGCCGGCAGCTCCTGGTGGTGGCGGCCCGCGGTCGCGACCTTCATGTAGTTGGCCCACATCGGGATCGCCGAGGTGTAGCTCGCCTCCTTCTCACCGAGTGGGCGCTGGTAGGTATCGTCGCCGATCCAGGCCGCCGTGGTCCACCGGCTGGTCGAGCCGACGAACCAGACGTCGGCGGTGTCACTGCTGGTGCCGCCCTTCCCCCCGGTCGGCACGGGGACGATCCTGCAGCGGGCAGCGATCCCGTAGAGCACCGCGTCGCGCAGCAGCTTGGTGATCAAGAACGCCGTCCGGGCGTCGATCACGCGCTTCGGCCGCTCGGTGCTGGTGGCCCAGAGCCGGTCGAGACGATCTCCCTCACTGAGGAACGGATCCTCGACCACGGTGTGGTCCTCGATCACCCGGTCGTCGCGATCCCTGATCTGGCGGATATAGACCGGATCCCGCTGGGTGCCGCCGCGGGCGAAGGTGGCAAAGGCCCGGCTCAGCTCATCGATCCTCGTGCAGCTGGCGCCGAGGGCGAGGGCCCTGTCGGCGTGGATCGGCGTGGTGAAGCCGAGCCGTCGCGCCCAGCGCTCGACGTTCTTCGGGCCGACCTCATTGACGATCTGAATCGATGGCAGGTTGAGCGAGCGCACCAGCGCCATGTGCATCGTCACCTTGCCGTCGAGGGTGCCGTGGACGTTCTGCGGGTTCCACTCCTCGCCCGGCTCCGGCTCGTAGGGCTTGTCTTGGAGGATCGTGGCCATCGAGTACTTCGGGCTGTCGAGGGCGAGGGAGTAGAAGATCGGCTTGTAGGTGCTGCCCGGCTGGCGGCAGGCCTGGATCGTCCGATTGTAGGTGCTGCGATCGTAGTCCAGCCCGCCGACCATCGCCAGCAGGTAGCCGCTGTGGTGATCGTAGCTGTAGAGCGCCCCCTCGACCCGCGGCCGCTGGTCGAGCGCCATCTTGGTCACGCGCTCGTCCGCTGCCCCCCAACCCTTGGGGCGCAACCACCAGCGTGGCGCCGCGACCCAGACCACGTCACCGGGTCGGAGCGCCCCCTTGACCGACTCGATCTCGCGTTCGTTCTCGGCGTTGGTCCTCGAGTAGCGCGCCGCCCACTTCATCAACCCGAGCGGGATCTCGATCTTCCGACGGGTGCCGATGCGGCCATGGGCGCGGCTGCTCGCGACCCGCTCGACCAGCGCCAGGTAGGGACGCCCGACCTGCAGCGGCTTGTCGAGGGCGTAGAGCCGGTCGAGCCGGTCGAGCACCTGCTCGCGCTCCTTCGAGCCGGCGGCGCTCATCACCGGGCCACGCCACCCCTGACGCTTGTCGAGCGCACGCACGGCGGCATCGGTGCGCTGGCGGGCGAGGGTCTGTAGCCACAGGTCGACGGTGGTCGACACCTGCCAGCCGGCGCCGTAGACGCGATCTCGGCCGAAGCGCTTGACCAGGCTGCGGCGGGCGTGCTCGGCGACGTGCGGCGCTAGCCAGCGCAGCGGGTCGGCCTCGCCAGGGGAGCTGAGCCGGATCCGGCTGGCTCGCTCGCGATCGTAGGTCGCCTGGGGGATGAACCCCGCCGCCAGCATCTGCTTCAGCACCCGGTTGCGCCGCCGCCTCGCGCGCGCGACGCTGGCTCGCGGGGAATAGCGCGAGGGAGCCCGTGCAAGCCCCGCCAGCAGCGCCATCTCGCCCGGAAGCAGCTGGGCCAGGTCCTTGTTGAAATAGGCCCTGGCGGCCGCCTTGACGCCGTACGCGCGCGCTCCGAGGAAGATGTGGTTCAGGTAGAGATAGAGGATCTCCTCCTTGCTGTAGCGCGCCTCGATCCGTCGCGCGAGGACCAGCTCCTTGAGCTTGCGCTGGATCGTTCGTTCGGGCGATAGAAACGACTTGGCCACCTGCTGAGTGATCGTGCTGCCCCCCTGGCGAACCGTGCCCGCGCGCAGGTTGACCAGCGCCGCCCGCAGGATGCCGCCGAAGTCGACGCCCGCGTGCCGGTAGAAGTCCCGATCCTCGGCAGCGAGGAAGGCCTTGATCAGCAGTGGTGGGATCTCCGAGACCTCGACCAGCTCTCGCCGCTCACGAACCAGGCGGGTGAGGACCTGCCCATCGGCGGTGAGGATCTGCGTCGCCAGTGCGGCCCGCGCCCGGTAGGTCCGCAGGTCCGGCGCTGGTGGAGCCTCGGCGGCGACCATCAGATAGGTCAGCGGCGCCGCGGCGACCACCAAGGCAAGCACCACCAGCAGGCCAAACAGGTAGAGCTTCACCAGCCAGTAGATGAAGCCGCCGTCGGCGGGGTTGTCGACGACCACGCGCTGCCTGCTTCGAGCGCTCATCGCCGCAGAGTGTAGAGGGCTGGCCGCCGCCGGCGCAAGCGCCGGCGCCAGCGCCGCTGACTGGAGCTAGAGATCCAAGCCGTCGAGCGGGTTGTTCGAGTCAAGCTTCTTGCGCGGCTTGCGACGGGTGGGGGTAGACGAGCCTGGCGACGAGCCCTTGCGCCTGCCCGCCTTGGCGGCCGGGGTATGGGTGTCCGAGACCACCGGCACCCGGGAGCCGCGACCCGTGATCTGGTCGATGACGTTCTCGTTCTCCGAGCCCGTGTTGCCCGGATCCTTCGTGACCGAATCGATCAGGGGGTCGCTGTGGCGCTTCTTGGGGCTGTTCATCTTGCGCCCCTCCCGGACCCGAGGCAGCTCGTTGCGGTCGATCATCAGCAGGCAGAAGTTGCCGTAGAGCTCGGTCCGGTCGATGGCGCGCAGGATCGAGCTCTTCGACGGCGGCCAGTGCAGGTAGGCCATCTTGGCGTCGCCCTTGATCGTCACCCGGTACTTGCGCTCGGCCCGGCCAAACCGTGCCTCCATCACCGTCGCGAAGTCGGCGAAG
>JAUVBO010000479.1 GCA_030591195.1 Pseudomonadota bacterium | reverse complement strand
GCCAAGGTCGGCTACATCAGCCACCTTGGTCTCAAGGCAGGCGCCAAGTACACATTTGGCGAGGGGTGGCAGGACATCTGGGAACCGACGCGCAGCACCGAGTTAATCGCAGAGGTCCCCGATGACGTCGGCAACCTGACCGGCACCGCGGAGGTCGCGATGGGGCTGAGCTATCTGACGTTGGTCTACGATGTCGCGGGACCGAAGATAGGTTCCGAGTATTCTCTGGAGGGCTCGCTGGCGGCCAACAAAGAGACCTGCACCTGGAAGGCGGGCCTGGATTTTGGCTACAACATCGTGTTTGGGGCCGAGCTGCAGATCCCCGCGATCGACCACAAGATCGCGGACTACACGAACAAGTTCAATCTGTTCAAGATTCCGATCGCCGAGGCCGAAGGCAAGCTCGAGGGTTGCGGGGACGACGGGGGTCCGCCCGACGCCAGCGATGCCGGAGTCGACGTGCTCACCGACGGCGGTGGCAACAACGGCTACCGCTTGGTGGTGATGGGTCCCAGGGGCGACGCCCTCGGGCTCAACAATTCCGGTCTGGCGTGGGGCTACGACATGGACACCAGCAAGCACTTCACCTGGAAGCGGGGCCAGGCGCTGACGACGATCGCCACCGACGACGCAGGCTACATGTCACACACCGGACCCAAGCCCTACCCGGAGATGCCACCGCTCGAGGGCGACACCTTGTTCGCCCCTAAAGCAGTCTCTCCCGGCGGCATGATTGCCGGGATCTCGGAAAACCACGCGACGTATCAAGAGCGACCGGCGCTCTTCAATGGCTCCGGGACCAGTCAGCTGCTCAGCGCCTTGGTCGGTCCGGAGCTGCCCCCTCACTCCTACGCTGTCCTCGCCGTCAACGACTCCGGCACGGTGGTTGGCCAGTCGGGCCCGACGGGTCCGGCGATCCTGGGCCCCGCGGGCCACACGCCCCTGGCGACGCCACCGGGCGCGGCCGGTGGTGATGCGCGGATGATCTCGGCCAGCGGATGGATGGCCGGGGGCGTGATCGTTCCCGGCGCCGGCTATCCGCAAGCGCTCTGGCGCAGCCCCAGCGATATCGTCGTGTTCGACGACCCCGCCGACGGCATCGACTACGTCACGACCCTCAGCGACACCGGCGTGCTCATCGCCCGCGCCACGGTGTGCAACGGGGTCGCCGGCAAGGAGTGCTGGAAGATCTGCCACGACACCAAGACCTGGCAGATGCTGCCGAGAACCTACGCCGTGGTCGAGAGTCCCACCCCCATGGGCCAGTTGACTCTGGTGGATGTCGTGGCGATCAACGACAAGGGCGTGATCCTGGTTCACGTTCGCACCAACGACTCGCCGGTGCACTTGCCATCGATCTTGGTCCCCGAGTAGATCTCGAACCTGGTCTGCAGACGCAGCAGCTTGGGCGCTTCGCGATGACCCACGGTCCGAGGATCGTTCGGGGTGTTCGCGCTGCCGTGCCAAGGGTTGCCACCTTCGCGGGGACGCACTGCTGCAGCGCGGACCGGCTCGTCAACGGCGCGAAGGCTTGAGACGTGCCCGTGGTGACGTGCACTTCCGCAGGCCCGGCGAGCCGGTTCATTTCTTGATCAGCGGATGGTAGACGACCGTGACCGCGCGTCGAGGCGGATCGAGCTCGAGCTCCACGCCGCCGCCAGAGGGCAGCTCGACCCGGCCGATCAACACTCGATCACCGCTGCGGAATCGGAACCCCGCTCCGCCTCCGGAACGATCCAGATCGAGCGTACGCTCGCCGCGCCGCGGAATCTCGACTCGCCGGGAGGCGATATCCAGGGTGCCCGGGCGAGTGCTGCGGATCTGCAGCTTGCAGCGTCCGTCGGCCGCCAGGGCCGCATGGACCGGATCGCGGGCACGGTCAACCTCCCCCCCAAGCGTCGGACCATCTAGTAGCAACAACAGGGATCCACACCGGTCAGCCGCCGCCTCGCAGGCCGGGATCAGCGCCGGCGCGAACAACACCAGCCCGCGAGCGGCGATCGACTGTTCGAGGGTCGACTGGCCGGGTCGGAAGCCAAACAGCTGCACTTTGGTAACCGCAACCTTCGCCGGAAGGAAGCGCGGCAGACCGCCGGGCAGCAGGTGCGATTGCCCCCACAACATGGCGACGTCGACCCGGCCCCGGCGCACGTCGTCGAGCGCCAGCAGGCAGTGTAGCTCGCGCAGGCGATCGCGCAGGTCCTCCGGCAAGTCGGCGATCCGCCGCTGGAGCGGCCCGGGCATGTCGCAGCCGAGCAACGGCCGGTCACCGGCCCGGGCAGCGATCAGCAGGGCTGACAGCTCGTCGAGGTATCCGTACTTCCAGGCGGTGTAGTTCCCCCTCGCCTGGCGCTGGGCGAGCGTATCGAGGCTCGGCCGGTGTCCGTGACGGATCCAACGACGGAGCCAGCGGCTATCTCCCTGCTGCTCGGTGGCGGGCACCCCGCCCCAGCGTCCGTCGGCATCGAGCTGCTCGACCACCAGATGGCTGAGCAGACGGCCCAGCGCCGCCGGCCCCACCACGCGCCTGAACGCCGCGATCTGGCCCGACGAGTCGTGGTAGGAGCCGAACAGCAGGAAGTGATCCCGGCTCTGCTTCCGCGCCTGGGCGTTGTGACGGGCCAGGTCCGCCAGGATCACGGGCCAGCCAACGATCATGCGGCGCTTGCCAGCTGCTGCCTCGGTGACTCGGGAGAGCATCTGCGGGGGGGTCAACCCACCTGTCGACGGCCGCACCGTCCGCTGGCGAACCAGCGCCCGCGCCTCTTCGGGCCTGATGGGGAGCGCGGGCCACGGCTCGAGCTCTGGTGCGGCGACGCTGGACGGGGTCTTGTCCGATGGCCTGGGAGGTACCCGCTCATCGGATGGACATCCGGCGGCGACCGTCGTCAGCGCGGCGAGCAACGCACGCGCGGGCAGCGAAGGCAACAGGCTCAGCCGAGCTCCTCGAGCGAAGACTTGAGCCCGGCGTGGTCGGCGTCGGCCTCGAGCCCGCGCTGGTACATGCTCCTGGCCTTAGCGGCCTCGCCGAGGGCGGCGTGGATCTGGCCCAGATACCAGAAGATGTCGGCGCGGGTGATGTCGGCCGTCCCCTCGACGTTCTGCAGCAACATCGAGCGGTAGATCCGACGCGCCTCCTCCCACTTCTGCTGCGCGAAGTGCAGCCGGCCGAGGGCGACCAGCGTCGCGGCGTGGGTGCTGTCGCACCGGTATGCCTTGTCGTAGTGCTTGGCGGCCGCCTCGGACTCGCCCCGTCGCTCGCTGATCGTCCCGAGCCGGAAGTGATAACGGGCGAGCTCTTTCGTCCGCCGGGTGCCGGCCTTGGCGATCAACTGCTCGAGGATCGGCGTGACCTCGTCGAACCGCTCGGCCGCGTAGTAGGCCTCTGCCAGCGGCGCGAGCACCTCCGGCTCATCGGCCCGCAGCTCGCGGGCGCGCTCGAAGGCCGAGACGCTTCGGGCGGCCTCGTCGAGGTTGTCGCCGTAGAGCTGACCGAGCTCGCAGAGGACTTCGTATCGCTCCTGGTCGGTCGAGGCCGCCGCCGCCGCCCGATCCTCCAGCAACTGGGCCACCCGGTCCCAGCTCTGCTGCGCGCGAGCGAGGGCCAGCAGCCCCTCGACCGCCTCGCGGTGGCCTGGCGCCAGCGCCAGGGCCCGCTCGTAGTGGCCAGCGACCTCGCTCGGGTCGCCACCCTGCTCGGCGGTATTGCGCCCCAGCCGAAACTCCAGCTCGGCCGCCTCCGCCGGCTCCGGATCGAGCCCTGCGGCCTTCTGGAGACACTCCCGGGCAGCGCTCCAGTTGCCCGACGCCTCGTGGATTCGCGCCAGCTCGGAGATCGCGCCGACGTTCACCTCGTCCTGCTCCAGCACCGCCTCGAGCACCTCGGTCGCCGCCTCGGGGTTGTCCAGTTGCTCGGTCCAGAGCCGCGCCACCGCCAGCAAGCGCCGCACGGCCGCCTGGCGGTCGCCCTGCCCTTCATGCCAGTCCGCGGTCTTGCGGAGCACGTCGATCAGGTCATGCCACCGCTCCGCCTCGCGGAGCATCGCCTCGAGCTTCTCGAACGCCTCGGAGTTGCCTGGATCCACCAGCAGGATCTGCTGGTAGAACCCGCTCGCCTGCTCGAGATCCTCCAGCTTGCCGTGGCACAGATCCGCCAGCTTGAAGTAGACCGCGATCGTCTCGTGGCCCTGCTGCAGATCGAGCTGCTGCTGCAGGATCTCCTGAACCGAGGTCCACTCCTCGCGGCTGGCGTACAGCTCCTCGAGCGCCGAGAGCGCCTCGTCGTTGACGGGGTCAAGGTCGAGGATGTCTCGGTAGGCCTCGACCGCGCGGTCCTCGT
>JAUVBO010000678.1 GCA_030591195.1 Pseudomonadota bacterium | reverse complement strand
GAGGAGGTGCGCAAGGTCGACGTGGTCGCCCGCTACGGTGGTGAGGAGTTCGTCATGGTGCTCGAGGAGACCGACGCCAAGGGCGCCAAGCTGCTCTGCGAGCGCGTGCGTCAGCAGGTCGCGGCCCAGGTCTTCAGCTCGGACAAGGGCCCCTTCCGCTCGACGATCTCACTCGGCATCGCCAGCTACCCGGCCGACAGCCTCGACAAGACCGAGCTGATCGAGCAGGCCGACCAGGCCCTCTACCACGCCAAGGAGTCCGGCCGGAACCGCTCGGTCCGCTGGGACGAGCTCCGCGCCGCCCGCAAGATCGCCTGAGTCCAAGCTGGGCCGGCGGCTTGCAGGGCAGTGTCACCGCTGGGGCTTCGGGGCGTCGCCGACGAGCAGGCGGTGCTGGCGCAGGCGCTCGGCGTCGGTGCGCGCCACGTGGATCTTCCGGCCGCCGGCGTCGCAGCCGGCGTGGAACATCGCGGTGGCGATGGTGCCCGGCGTCGGGATGAAGCACTGGACCTGCTGGGGGCGCCAGCGGCGGCGCGCGAGCCAGCGCCCGAGCTCTCGCATGTCGTCGTCGGTGCAACCGGGATGCGCGCTGAGCAGGTAGGGCACCAGGTACTGCTGCTTGCCCGCGCGACGTGACGCCTGGTCGAAGCGGTCGCAGAAGCGCTCGAAGGGGCCGATCCTGGGCTTGCGCATCAGTCCGAGCACCCGGTCGGAGACGTGTTCGGGCGCCACCTTGAGCTGGCCGCCGACGAAACCCTCGGCCAGCGCGTCGATGTAGCCCGGGTCGAGCAGCGCGAGGTCGTGACGTACGCCGCTGGCGACCCGCACGTGCTTGACCTCCGGCAGGGCCTTCAGCCGGCGCAACAGCGCGATCTGCGCTGCCTGGCCGGCGGAGAAGTGCTTGCAGGGCTTCGGGTGGAGGCAGCTCGGACGCTCGCAGGCGGTGGGGCCAGCCTCGTGCTCGCAGCGCGCTGACCACATGTTGGCCGAGGGGCCGCCCACGTCCGAGAGGCTGCCACGCCATCGCGGGTCCTTGGCCAGGCGCGCGACCTCCCCTTCGATCGAGTCAGCGCTTCGCGAGCGGATCTGGCGCCCCTGGTGTAGCGCCAGGCTGCAGAAGGCGCAGCCGCCGCCGCAGCCACGATGGCTGCCGACCGAGAAACGGATCATCTCCTCGGCGGGCACCGGCTCGCGGTAGCTTGGGTGGCTCGCCCGGGCGAGGGGCAGGGCGTAGAGCGCGTCGAGCTCGGCGCTCGACAGTGGCGGCGAGGGTGGCGCGACCACGACCGTTCGCTTCGCCGAGCGCTGGGTCACCCAGCTGCGGCCCTGGTGCACCTGGCGCTCGAGGGCGAGGGTCGCCTCGACCAGCAACCGGGGCTCGGCCTCGAGCGTCTCGTGCGACGGCAGCTCGACCACCTCGGCGTCGGCGGGGATCGTCGACCGCTCGTCGGCCCAGGCCGTGCCCTCGATCCCTCGGAGCGGCCTGCCGGCGTCGATCCGTCGTGCCACCTCGTCGAGCGCGCCCTCGGCCATGCCGTAGACCAGCAGGTCGGCCTTGCTGTCGAGCAGCGCCGAGCGACGGAGGCGGTCGGACCAGAAGTCGTAGTGCGACACCCGCCGGAGCGAGGCCTCGATGCCGCCGATGACCACCGGCAGGCCCGGGAAGGCTCGCCGGACCAGCCCGGTGTATACCAGGGTGGCGCGGTTCGGGCGGTTGCCTGACTTGCCACCGGCAGCGTAGGCGTCGTCGCGGCGCTTCTTCCGGAACGCCGTGTAGTGGGCGAGCATCGAGTCTACGGCCCCAGCGCTGACGCCGGCGAACAGGCGCGGTCGGCCGAGCGCCTCGAGGTCGACGGTGTCGTCCCAGCGGGGCTGGGCGACGACGCCGACGCGGAAGCCGCGGGAGACCAGCCAGCGGCCGAGCAACGCGGTGCCAAACGATGGGTGGTCGACGTAGGCGTCGCCGCTGACCAGCAGCACGTCGATCTCGTGCCAGCCCAGTCGCTCCAGCTCGCGCCGCGATGTCGGAAGGAACGCGGGTTGTTCGATCCCTGCCACCTCCGCAGTATGGCACGCTCATTTGCGGACGGAGGCGGTCGGTGACTAAGCTGCGGGGGTGCGCGCGGACAAGCTCGTCGACGAGTTCATCGAGTCGCTGACTCACGAGCGGCGTCTTTCGCCCCACACCGCGCGAGCCTACCAGCGAGATCTCGCCGAGTTTCTCGACTTTGTACGGAAAACGCGAGGTCGAGCGCCGACCCTGGCCGACCTTGACACCCACCATACGCGTGGTTACCTTGCCTCGCTGTTCGGGCGCAACGAGCCCGCGACTATCGCGCGAAAACTGAGCAGCCTCCGGAGCTTTGGAGCCTACCTCACGACGCGGAAGCTGCGACCCGACAACCCGGCGAAGCTGGTGGCGATGCCGAAGCTGCCCCAGGGCCTGCCTCGGTTTCTCTCCGTGGACGAGGTCTTCCGGCTGGTTGAGGTTCCGGACCCATCCACTCCGGCCGGGGCGCGGGACACCGCGATGCTCGAGCTGCTCTATGGCGCCGGGCTGCGGGTGTCCGAGCTGACGAACCTGAACATCTCGGATGTCGAGATGAGCGAGGCAACGGTGAGGGTGCGAGGCGGCAAGGGACGCAAGGACCGAGTGGTACCGGTGGGCAAGCCCGCGCTGGAGGCCGTGCAGCGTTACCTCGGCCGACGTGCCGAGCTCAGGCCGGCGCGCGGAGGGGTCCAGGACCAGCGGGCGATGTTCCTCAACCGGCGGGGTGGGCGGCTGACGCCACGTTCGGTGGGGCGGATCGTCAAGACCTGCTGCGAGCACGCCAGCGCGCGTCTGTCGGCCAGCCCGCACGCCCTGCGCCACTCCTGCGCGACCCACATGCTCGACGGAGGCGCGGACCTGCGGACGATCCAGGAGGTGCTCGGTCACGCCAGCCTCCAGACAACCCAGCGCTACACCCACGTCAGCATCGACCACCTGATGCAGGTCTATGACGGCGCGCACCCCCACGCGCGCCGGAAGAAAAAGAACAAGTGAACGGCGAGCGAGAACTGCCATGACCGACAACCCAGACCGACCGATCATCCGCAGCACGACGATCCTCACCCTGCGGCACCGTGGCGCCACCGTGATGGCCGGCGACGGTCAGGTGACCCTCAACAGCACGGTGGTCAAGGGCACCGCCCGCAAGGTCCGGCGGATGAATGACGACCGGGTGCTCGCCGGCTTCGCCGGCTCGGCGGCCGACGGGATGACCCTCTTCGAGCGCTTCGAGGGCAAGCTCAAGGAGTACGGGGGCAACCTGACCCGGGCCGCGGTGGAGCTGGCCAAGGACTGGCGCACCGACAAGTTCCTGCGCCGCCTCGAGGCGCTGATGACGGTGGCCGACACGGAGCGAATCTTCGTCATCTCGGGCACCGGCGACATCATCGAGCCGGACGAGGCCGTGGTTGGCATCGGCTCGGGCGGCTCCTACGCGGTGGCAGCGGCGCGGGCGCTGATCCGCAACACCGAGCT
>JAUVBO010000765.1 GCA_030591195.1 Pseudomonadota bacterium | reverse complement strand
TGGCAGCGCAAGTGCCGCTACGGGGTGATGTTCCCCGAGAGCTCGCGGGCCGGTCCCAAGAAGCCGCCCAAGCGGCTGCAGCGGATAGTCCGCGACCTGCTCAGCCGCTGGCTCAAGGCCGGCGTGGCGATGCTTCCCGGCGCCTGAGGCAACGCGGCCCGACACGATGCAGCAGCTACCCCTCGAGGGCGAGATCCCGATCAAGGTCTACTATGAGGACACCGACTCGCTCGGCGTCGTCTACTACGCCAACTACCTGCGGTTCTTCGAGCGGGGCCGCACGGAGCTGGTCGAGGGCACCGGTCGGACGGTGCAGGACTGGAACCGCGCCGGCTTCAACTTCGCGGTCTACAAGATCGCCGTGACCTTCATCGCCCCGGCCCGGCTCGGTGACACCTGCCGGGTGCGGACCCGTGTGGTCGGCGGCACCAGCTACCGGGTACGGATGCACCAGGAGCTGTGGCGCGAGACGATCAAGATCACCGAGGCCGACCTGACCCTCGTCTGCCTCGACGACAACCTCGAGCTCCGCGAGATCCCCGCCTCCCTCGTCGTCTGGGATTGACTGACCGACTCGGAGAGCAGACTAGGCCGTCTCGCGCTGCTGCTCCTCGCCGACGTCGGCCAGCGAGCGCAGCACGTGGTCACCGTGGTGCAGGATCTCGTCGTGCATGTTGGCCACGTCGAAGGCCGCACGATCGAGGTAACGCTCGGCGAGATCACGCCGCTCGGGGAAGCGCCGCGCCTGCTCCACCAGCACCCGCGAGGTGTGCACGTGCGCGAGGATCCGGGCGAAGCGCTGGGCGTGGAGCAGCCCGTAGGCGAAGTCGCGCTTGGCGTCCCACTCCTTGAGCATCGCCGTCGGCCACTCGGTGATCTTGCGCTCCGAGACGTGAGTCCACTTGTCGCGGAAGATTCGCGTCAGGATGTGCTGCATCGCGCTGTAGAGCTTGGCGTCGAGCTTGGCCATCCGGCGGTCGAGCGAGTCGCGCGCCGAGAGCGCGGCGATCCGGGCCTGGGCGAAGCGACGGACGAAGGCCGCCGGATCCTTCAGCGTGTGCTGCAGCTGGTCCTTGAGCGCCATCAACGCCTGGATCTCGCTGGTCCCCTCGTAGATCGGCAGCACCAAGGCGTCGCGGCAGAGCTTCTCGATCAGGTATTCGGTGGAGAAGCCGACCCCACCGTGGATCTGCAGCGCCAGGCGGCTGAGCTCGACCGCCTTCTCGGCGGTGATGTACTTGATCAACGGCGTCAGCTCGCGGGCCTTCCACTTGAGCCGCTTGACCCGCTTGGCCAGCGCCTTCTTCTCCTCGTCGTCCGCCGGCGGGGTCAGCTGCAGCTTCATCTCCAGCTGGGTGTAGAGGTCGACGTAGTAGGCCGCCTTGAAGGCCATGGCCCGCATGCCGCACAGCTCGACCTCGATCTTGTCCAGGTAGTCGGCGATCATCTCGTGCCGATCGATGGTCTTGCCCATCGACACGCGCTCGGCGGCGTACTCCTTGGCCTGCCGCAGGGCCGACTCGACCAGCCCGATGCCCTCGAAGCCGACCCCGAGCCGCGCGCTGTTCATCAGCATCAGCATCAGCTCGAAGCCCTGCCCGCGGTTGCCGATCAGCTCGGACTCGCTGTCGTCGTAGGCGAGGGTCGCGGTGACCGAGGCGTGGATCCCCATCTTGTCCTCGAGCCGCTCGACGATGACGTTGTCGACGATCTCGCCGTCACGCTCGATCTTGCGCCGCACGAGGAACAGCGACAGGTCCTTGAGTCCGTTGCCGCTGTCCTCGGTCTTGGCCAGCACCAGGTTGTACTGACCATGACCCGAGGTGATGAAGATCTTCTGGCCAGTGACGCGCCACTTGCCGTCGTCGCCGAGCACGCCCTTGGTGCGGCACGCCCCGAGGTCCGAGCCAGCGTTCGGCTCGGTGAGGACCATGCAGCCGAAGGCGTCACCCTCGATGATCTCGGTGATCGCTTCGTCCCAGCGAGTGGCGGTGATCACGCCATCCTCGTGCTCGATCGACCCTTCCTTGAGTGAGTAGGCAAAGAGGCTCATGGCGATGCCGCCGTGGAAGCCATAGTGGCCCACCAGCGAGACGTCGGCGCGAGAGAGCATCTCGGCAATGACGAAGTAGGTGGTGAAGGGGGCGTTGAGCCCGCCGAGCTCACGCGGGATGTTCAGCGCGTAGAGCCCCATCTCCTTGAAGCCGTCGTAGATCGCGGCCGCCTGGGGGCAGACCTTGACCTCGCCGTCCTCGAGCACGGGGTGCTGGCCGTCGATCTCGCGTGACTTGGGGGCCACCTCGGTGGCGACGAACTTGCCGAAGTTGTCGAAGATGTCGCGGTAGAACTCGCGCGCCTCCTGCTCGCTTTCGAACCCGTCCTCAGCGGTGAAGTTCCGCTCGTAGAGCGCGATGATCTCGGTCCAGTCGAACGCTTTCTCGATCTGGAAACGTAGGTCCTCGTTATCTAGGTAGAAATTGTTAGACATCGAAGTCTCCTTGGCGCCCCGTCGGCCCGGGCAGCGGCGGATCAGGGGTTGTTCGTCTGCCAGTCCTTGTGACCCATCGGTTCTGAGAGTCTAGCGGCGTTAACGCAATGCGTCAAGGCGGCGGTCTCGGGGCTGCTCGACATCCATGACAATCCTGGGAACGCTGGGTTATGATTTGCTCGCTTCTGGGACCGCACAGCCGACAGGGGGCCGCACTGATGGAATTCCTCAAGAAACTGACCGAAACTCCGGGCGTCTCCGGTCGTGAGGAGCGCGTCCGGGACCTCATCCGACGCCACACAGAGGGTTGGTGGGACGAGCTGGCGGAAGATCGGATCGGCAATCTGATCGGCATGGTCAAGGCCGCGCGCCGCAAGCGAGGGGTGGAGGAAAAGGCAGTGATCCTCTCCTGCCACCTCGATCAGATCGGCTTCTACGTCCGCTACATCGACGACAGCGGCTTCCTCCGGATTCAGGAAGCCGGAGGCTTCGATCCCCGGAACCTCTTCGCACGCCGGGTCAAGGTGCTGACCCGGCGCTCTGGCGATCTGCCCGGTCCCAGAGATCCAGCCCGGCTTCGACGGTCCAATGTCACAGGTCGTCGAGACCGCCGACACGCTTCGCGTCGTGCTGGCCCCCATCGGTCCGTTCACCAGCGAGGCTGTGGTCGTGGTGCGTGTGGTCTCCCAGACGGTTGGTGGCGCACATGGCCTCGACGAGACCTACGACTTCACAGCCGAAGACAGA